>CAKPAV010000065.1 GCA_934133115.1 uncultured Bacilli bacterium | reverse complement strand
GCCATGATAGTTGTTCGGAAATCAATTCCTTTCTTCCTTCTGCGGAATTGAAACCAAACATTAAAGTTCCATTATAAAAGAAAATTGGGCTCATTTTTGAACGTATAAAATCGAACATTAAGTTTCCAATAGAAATATATTCTTCGCATTTCCAAATGGATTTCATTCTTCTAACGTATTCAAATGGTATCCGTTCTTGAAATAGTAATTCTAAGACGACAACAGAAAAATTTTTATCTTTATCCACAATCAGCTTGAGGCAATCGCCATCGTAGTCAAAATAAGACTTGCCATTCTTAAAAATCAAGCAATACATCTTTTCGAGTAATGAATAATCTTCCGAAAGTAAGTAACAAAACACGCCTTTGCATTCTTCATTTTGTAGGTAAAAAATACTTTCGTAACTTCCATTCATTGACCGTTCTGATATATTGAAATACTTTGTCAAAAACAGATGTATTTTATCAAAAGGAATCTTGCCCCACAAAAAATCTCTAATATCAAAATCTTTTGGCAACGCTATTTTTATATCCTCGAGATATAGGTCAAAAAGAACCATCGCCGTTGCCCTATCAATATCGAATGATTTTTTGAAGAAATGAGTAATAACCTTTCCTTTGAATTCCTCACTTGTACAGCTAATGATTTTTGCATATGCATCATTAACACCAACTTCTGCAATCATTCGATCTACAATAAGCTTATTGTAATAAGGAAATTTATCAGCGATATTAATGAAACTCAAAAAAGTGTCAATGTTATTGTAAATTTCTTTTTTGGGAAATGTAGAGAACCATAATTCTGCAAATCGAATGATATCTGAATCGAGCAACGATGAGAATTTAATAATCTCATTGAACAATTCAAATCGCTTAAAATTAACATCAAACGATGAAGCCTTTATTTCATCTAAAACGAGTTCATTCCTTCTGCTTTCTTGTTCTTTAAACGTGTCATCAGGCATATCGGCACTCTTTTTTATAACTGGAGAAATCAAACTTAAACTTTCTTTAAGACTATCTTCCATAAATTTCCAACGAAGTTCGTGGTCATCTAATATCCTCTTTGATTTGAGATAGATTATGAGCTCGCGAATCATATCCCTATCTCTTTTTTCTTTTAATTTTGCTTCAATTGTCAATAGATCCAGTTCAAATATTCCCACACTTTCTTTTTGCGGCCAGCAAGAAAAGTACGTATCAAGAGAATCGTACACGCCATCGCATTCAAAAAGAACATCAAAACATTTATTACGCAATTGAGAAAGGTTACCGTCGCCAGCCCTAAGGGTAAGTGTGTTAAAGTCAAACTTATTGCCTTTGCCTTCTGTATAGATAATGTCAAATTTAAGCATCTCCAAACAGTATTGTTTGAGAAAATCCAAAGAGCATTTCTCCTTATTATCAATGAAAAACGAAAGTATCTCTATTTGAGTGTTATATTTAGAATAATATGATTTCATTGTTATCCCGTGTCGTTGCACAAGCATATCCGTTATGATTTGGCAATCAATTGATTTGGAGAGGACCATTTTCTCAATGATTTGGCAACACATTCTTGTTCTAACATCTAAAAGGGATGATATTGTAGAGATTCTCCAATTGACGCTTCCGTTTGTCACACCTAAAAAAGTATCTTCTTTTTCTTCGGTGTGCTCGTACAAAAATAGCAATGAATTATCGATGTTCATCAGGGCAAATTTCGCACAAAATAATTTCAGGCTTTTAACATTTGCATTTTGTTTTAAGGCGTCCCACGAAGACTGAACTTCGGAGGCTATATACTCCATTCCCTCTTTTGAATTAAACATACTTCCGAGCATATTTATCATGTCAACGACATTGTCAGGATACTTTTCAAAGAAAGAATTTATAACTGATGAAAAATTAAATAATTTCTTCTCTAAAAAAACATAATATGAAAGATAGTCAGCTAGGCACTGATCAGAAATCGTGACCACGTCATCGTAAAACAACGAAATTATATCATTATCATTAAGAAATTTTATTGCTTCCTTGAATTCGCTTTTTGATATATTGATAAATGTGAGAATTGAGTTATCACCTTCAAGAGAATCTATTGACATTTTTTTCAAAAGACACACAACACCGATAACTTTAAGTAATTCCTCGCTTTTGTTTTTCCAATTATTAATTGCTTTAATCCTATCGAAATAGTAACTTGCAAATACATTTTTGTCGTCAAATAGAGCAAAAAATCCGTTTTTAATCGATTCTTCTGCAGCCATAAAAGCTATACGTGGGTTTCCTTTTGCAACTTCAACAATTTTCTTTAAATATTCATTGTTGTTGAATCCAAGATTATCTTTAATTATCGATTCGATATTCTCGTCCGAAAGAGTCCCTATATCAAATATTTTATATTGTACCCCCAAACTTTTTAGTCCATCCTCTAAATCATTCGTTAGATACTTTCTAGACGTTACAATTACATTTTTCCCTTTTAAAATTTGGATAACATCTGGAACGTTTTTTCCAAAGGAACTCAAATCATCAACAACAAAACAATCATATTCGCAAGTTGATTCTCTTATTTCTTCAAGATTTGGGTTTCCGATTGCCTTTATGACAATCCATTTCTCTCCAGCAATCACCCTGGTTTTAGCATATTCTAGCGCAAGCATCGTTTTTCCAACGCCAGCGCTTCCAGACAAGATAACGAATTGATTTTGTTTGAACGAATCCTCAATGGCTTTGATTTCTGATTCCCTAAAATTAAACTTTTTGTTCAATGATGGGGAGAGATGATTCCTTTCGGATTCGTTGATAAACTCGTCAATCTCAAACGTGCATTTTGAAAACGGAATTTGAATTCCTAAAAAATCCGTAGCCAAGCATTGATATTTGTTATATATTTCAAGAGCGATGGCTTCTATTCCATAAGCGTTAAAATCAATATCTAACTTTTTTAAATCAGCAGCTATTTCAGAATAGATAGAATTGTCAATCTTTCTTCCAGAATAGCAAAAAATGATTTCTTTTATCAATTCAGCCTTAATTCCGCTTTTGCTTTCATCAATGCATGCTTCTACATCTGATTTAATCTTTTTTTCCAAATTATCAATTTGCGTTGTGCATTCAACTAAAATAAATGCAGGGGAATCTTTCTTTTTAAGTACAAAGTCAGGTTGTCCTTTTGTTGTCTTATTGCTTCCTATTGCTCCGCCATTAGTTTGATTAATATAGTCACGATACTTTTTTGAAAAAAGTGCAACACATAATTTTTGAAATTCCCCGCCATTCATAGAAAGTATTTTTTGTTCAATGATATTAATATCCACTTGTATCACCCTTTCTTGCTTGCCTCATAATTTTTCGTTCAAATACTTTAGATGTTTTAATTATATCATAATTTAGATTAATTTATATAAAACTCTACGATTAAATCAAAGATGTGTTAATTAAAAAGTGTTTATGTCTTTTGAAATTATTATTTTTTCTTGCTACTTATCCATATAGTCGATTTTTGTACATATACAAAAGTTTAATTATAATCAAAAATTTAAAATTTCTTTTACATATTCTATATCATCAATTCTTAAAATTGTATCTTCTTTTGATGCATATGCAAAAGGATTAATACTTCCGTACCAAATAATTCTATTATCAATAATAATTACATTCAAATCAGAATGCTCATTTGTTATATTTAACTTTTTATCTAATTCACAATCAGTAATAATTTTAATGCTTCCATTCATTTCAATTAAATTATTTAAGATATTTTCATTAAAGTAATTGAACATAAATATTACTGAATTAGCATTTTCAAGGTCGTTTTGTAATTGATGTTTGTAATTATTATATGAAAATAGAAGATTAGTTTTTTCGTTATTTTCTTCAATCTTGAATTCTTCTTTTTTGTATTCTTTTAATCTAAGTTGAAATTGATGTGAGAATTTTCCACATTTAATATCCACATAGTCATATACAGTTACTTTGTTTTTACCTTCAAATTCTCTTTGTATTCTACCAACATACTGAGATAATAATCCTTTCCACTTAAATGGCATAGTTAGAAATAATGTATCTAAAGAAGGCAAATCAAATCCTTCACCAAGATATTTGCCTGTAGAAATAATTATAAAACCATTTTCTAAACTTTTTATCTTTTCAGAAAAAATCTTTTTTTCTTTTGATTTAGATGTTCCGTTTATTTTAAATATATTTTGGCATTTATCTTGTAATAATTTATACAATAATTCAATGTGCTCATTTCTTTCTGTTAAAAGCAAAATATTCTTTTTACTATCATATTCTTTAATAACATCTTCAATTATTTGATCATTTCTTATGCTGCTAGAATATAATTCTTTACACAAATCAGGATAAGCTAACATTGCATATTCTTTCTTGTTTTTGAATTTGGTAAATCTTGGCTTTAATATTTTAGAAAAACTGACTTTGTTTTTTTCTAGAGTTGTTCTTACTGGTGAAACACATTTAAAAATAATTTTTTCAAGGTGGTCTGAACGATGAGGAGTTGCTGTAAATCCATATATGTGTTTTGCGTTGAATCTCCTAATTACATTTTCATAAGTTACACTTGCTATATGGTGGATTTCATCACCAATTATCGTGTCATATTTGTCGTATATTAAATCATTTTCATTAAGTGATTTAATTGAAGCAATATCAATGATATCTGTAAGTTTTTTCTTGGCACCATAATATACTCCAGCATCAAAATTCATGAATTCTTTTATTCTTTCTTTCCACTGCTCAAGTAATTTGACTTTTTCAACAAGAATTAATGTTGGTTTATGGATATTGTTGATTACACTCATTCCCATAATGGTTTTACCACTGCCAGTTTCCGCTACTAATAGGCCATAATCATATTTGAGTAATTCGCTAACTGCTTTTTGTTGATTATCTCTTAATGTTGCATTGAAACTAATATTTATATTATGTAACTTTGTCCTTTTATCATTAATTTCAAAGGAAACGCCAATGTAATTAAGAAGATAAATTAAATCATCATAGCAGCCTCTTGGAAGTGATATATAATTAATATCTTCTTTGTATAATTCTATTATTCTTTCAATGCCATAAGTTGACATTCTTTTTGCTTGCTTTTCATAAAATTCTGGATTGTAAATAACCGCTAAACGCTTGATGTAAGTTATTGCTTTGTCTGATAAAGATTTTTTATTAATATAAATATCATTTTTCAAAATGATTTCAACAACATCTTTAAAATCAGATTTCATTAGATTGCATTTTTTTATATTCTTTATTGTTAATTCTACATTTGGTTCATTAATTTTTAATTCCTTAAAGAGTAAATTTAATTCTAATTCGGATATCTTTTTTACATTTTGTAGAGCAATAATTTGATTGCTATATACATTAAAATAATCATCTACAAACATTGTTGTTTTCTTATTTATCACACATTCTCCTTGTAGAGGAAGAGCAATACAGTTACCAAATCCATTATCATCAACAAAGTCTTGTGATGGAAAAAATCTATCATAAGATTTAAAAGATATGTTTTTATTATTTAACATTGCTTGTGTTAAAAGATAATCCCCTAATAATCTAGCATTTTTGGCATTAACTTTATCTTTAAAGAAAATCCAAACATGAGCGCCTTCTCCAGATTGTGATGTTTCAATTATTGAATCTAATCCGATTTTTTCACATTCTTTTTTATAAGCTAAAGCTGCTTCTTTGAATTCTTCATCATCAAAATCGATTTCCAAAAAGAAGCAATATTTATTATCAATAATCGGATATATTCCTAAAGATTTTTTACCTTGCAAATGTATCATGTATACATCATCTTTTAGTTCTTTAAATACTTCATTAGGACATCCTTTGCATTGCTTATATGTTTTATGATCACATAAGATAGAAAAACGATTTTTACAAGCTTTTGCATAACCTTTTCTTCCATCTTTTTGTACATATTTTTCGGCATATACATCTTCTCTTCCTTTAAAATATGATTTGTAAATTTTAAGCTTTTCTGCAGTTGAAAATTCTTTTTGAGCAGTAATTTCATACGAAATATTGTGTTTGGTTAATAATGCTTTTAATCGATTGTTTTCTTCTCTTAAATTTTTAATTTCTAATAATAAATTTTCTATTTCCATATGTATTAGCTTAATATCTATTTGTTTATTTGTTTAAACTGCTTTTTTATTGATTCCTCTAATATGAGCAAACATGTAAGTATGTCTTCAAACTTTGGATAATCGCCATATATCATAGCACGCATTTTTTCGTAGTCTTGCTGCAAAGTCTCTATGCTATGTGAAGCAGGGTATAATTTAATTTTTCCTTCTTTTGCCAAGTCATATCTAGCCCATAATCTAGGATAGAATTTATCTTTGAATTCTGCAACTTCTCGTAATAATTTTTTGTCCTTTAAAGCATTTTTATAGAAATGACTTTTAAAAATGCAATATACATCATAGTAATGCCGAGAGTATCTTGCCGGAATTGTTGACCATTTTGGTCTATTGGCTTCTTGATGCAAAATTGTTGCTTTTTCCCAAAATGTTCTTTCAATAGTAGTTGTTAAAACCTCAGTTTCACTCTTATTAAATACATTAGGATAGTAATCAGCTGCATAAGAATGTATTTTCATTTTTTTAGCTGGACTCCATGCTGCTAAAGCACCTATTTCAAGCCTTATTATTCTTAAAATTGATTTATCTTCAAAAAAATGTGGATAAGCAAAACAAATAGTGCCTAAGTCATCATTAGAAATATAAATGTTAACTTGGGTATTTAATAATTGTTCCATGTCTTTTTTGAAAGTAGGCATAAAATCGTTTTGTAAAAAATTAAATAATCTATTTCGTGATTCTTCAATGAATTTTAATTGTTTTGTTTTTGATCTTGCTTCCCAAGGCTCATTTGTTTTATAACCCAAGATTCTCCAATCTAGAATTAAATCAATATCTTCAGAAAAGCGTTCAATAATATTATAAACTTTACTTAAACTTGTTCCGCCTTTAAAAATTAGTGAATTTTTCCATTTGCTTTTGGAAAATAAATAATCTAAGGTAAGACATATCCAAAAATCTTTCTCAACAAGAGCAACATCAATTTTCATTTTAGATGCTGTGTTTATGAACAATTCTTCTCTCTCGGCGCTTTTGGCTATATTATACATATTAATTTTTCTCCTTTTGCAACTCCTTTATAACCTCGTATACCCAAGCAGTTGTTCTTTTTGCTTCTTCAAAAGCAACTCGCTTGTCTTCTTCGGTAAGTCTATTGCTTATAATATATATATAGTCATTTATTTTCTCTTTTCCGATTGTTTTAATTGCCTGTGTTAATAATTTTGTTTTATATGACATACCAGTGAAATCTTTATCCACTCTATGAGAAAAAGATATAGTAATTCCATTTATACAATATGTTCTATATGGACCCGATGAAATAAATTCATAATGACTTGTAACTTGTGTTGATATTCCTAATAAATTAAGTGATGTTTCGCCAGTTGGTGCAATTGCCCAACCATAATTTCTTGCAATAGCTTCCGCAACAAGATTAATATTTGGCTCAACATACTCATTTAATAGTGAACTAAATTTAGGCTTATAATACACTCCTCTAATGATTTTTTTGATTATGTTTTTATTAGATAATCTAGATAAAATCTTTCTTACTGTATCATATGAGGCAATGCCAATAAAATCTGAAACAATAAAAACAGTACCATATTGAGCATTATTAATTTTAGTTTCAATTATTTCTGAAATATTCATATGCTTTGTCTCCTGTCCTGAATAATATATCATTTATCGGACAACTAGTCAAATTTTTAAGTATGTATGTCTGATTTTTAATGCCATTTTTTTTAACTATACTATATTTTAGTGGGTTGCACGATTATTTAGATGAAACATCTGAGAACGATATGTTGATTAATACAAAAAGAAAACATTATTTTCCATCATCGATTTCTTCATAATAGTAAGAATAATCAATACTTTTGATAATCAATTCTCTATTTTCAAAATCACTAGTTAGAGCATTCTTAATCAACAAAAATATTTGTTTAGATGAAGATGAAGAAATACTCATAGCATCTAAGTATTCTTTTTTATCTATTTTTGACCAATCAACACATTTTTTTAAAGAACGAATTAATATTTGGTCTAACCATATTCTTGTTGCTCTGCCATTTCCTTCCATAAATGGATGAGCAATATTCATTTCAACATATTTATCCACTATTTGTTCTATGGTATTTTCTGGCATTTTATCAATATCATTTAATATATTTGGCAAATACAAAGCATTAGCGAACATAAATCCGCCTTTTGAAATATTTTTATCTCTAATTTTTCCAGCAAAATCA
>CAKPAV010000064.1 GCA_934133115.1 uncultured Bacilli bacterium | reverse complement strand
ATCAAATATAGCTTTTTGAAGTTGTTCTTCATTGATTTTTCCAATATCTTCATTTTCAAATCTTGCAATCGCTTTAGCAAGATTTTTTTCTTTAACAATAATGTTATGTTTATTAAATTCAATACTTTCATTTACGACACAATCATTATTAACAATAATAATCGAAACAAACATATCTCGCTCAATGCCGCTTATAAGTGAAAGTTTTTCTTCTCTTATATCATTTTTTAATAACGGATTATCGATATATGTTCTTTTATCTTTCGTTTTACATAATAGCCACGACTCATCACGCGGTTTTCCCACTATTCCCATTGTCCAATATTTATCAGTAATGCAATAAATATATTTTTCACCAAACAGTAGATGATCAAAATGCGCTTGACTATTTTCATCTATTTTAAAATAGAAGTTATTAATAAGACGGTAATCTTTTTTATTAACGATTTTATAAATAGTACGATAATATTTATAGCGAAAGAAACGACGATATAAATATTTATTAAGCGGATAAGATATTAATAAATAAATCGCTAATATGATTGCAATAACAATTAAAGTAATTGTTAATTCCGGAGTCATAATTATTCAGCAATTTCTAAAGCAATCTCAATCATTTTCTTAAGATTTAATTGACGTTCTTCAGCAGTTGCTTTTCCTTCCTTAATAAAATGATCGGTAACACTTAATAAACATAATGCTTTCTTGCCTAAATTTGCGGCTGTGGCATATAAAGCATAAGATTCCATTTCAACACCCATGCAGCCCATTTCTGCCCATTTTTTCCAAGAATTATCATTATAGAAATTATCACTTGATAAAATATTGCCAACATGAACAGGAATATTAAGTTCTTTTGCTTTATCATAAGCCGCTTTAGTTAATTCAAAATCTGAAATAGCGCTATAAACGCCATCAATTCCATATTGTTTAGCCCAACTAGAGTTTGTACAAGCTCCCGAACAAATTAACACATCAAATAAATTGATATATTCTTTGTAAGATCCACAAGTACCAATACGAATAATAGTCTCGACATTATAATATTTATAAAGTTCATAAGCATAAATTCCAATTGAAGGCATTCCCATACCAGAAGCCATAACTGAAACTTTTTTTCCTTTATAGTAGCCAGTGTATCCAAAGATATTTCTTACTGAAGTTACTAATTTAACATCAGTTAAAAATGTGTCAGCAATAAATTTTGCACGTAAAGGATCTCCCGGCATTAATACTGTTTTTGCAAAGTCATTCGCGTTCGCGCCAATATGTGGTGTAGACATAATATTTCCTCCTATAAACTACTATTAGTTTAGCATATAAAAGGTGTTTTATTAAGTGATTTCTATTTTTTCATCGCAATAGTTTTTAATGATGAGCATTCATAATTCGTAATTAATGTTCGTTTATGATTATATTCTTTTCTAGCAATATCGCATAATCTATTGATGATATCCACCATATTTATCTTTTGATTCTTAAATAAATAATAACTTAACGATCCCGGAATAGAGTTTATCTCATTTAAGTATAGTTTCTTGTTTTTAGTATCATATAAAAAATCAAATCTTACTACACCCAAGCAATTAAATTCTTTAAATGCTTTAGTGGCATATTCTCTAATTTCATTTTGAAGATTTTTGGTTATTTTAGCAGGGATGATATGCCCAGAATACTTTGATTGAAATAATTCATATTTATCTTTAAAAGTTAATATTTTATCTTCCATATTTACTAATTCTATATCGCTAATAACTTGTTTAATATTATCACCTAAAATAGCAATATTTAATTCTTTTAAATTTTGCACAACTTTTTCAACAATTACTTCTTCATCATATTCAAAAGCCGTATTTAACTGACTTTGATATTCATCATAATTATTAACTTTTTTTACACCAATAGAAGATCCTAAATGACTTGGTTTTATGACAAGTGGGAAGTCAAATCCATCAGGTATAACTATATCTTGTGCTTTTGATAACTTAAAACAATCAACAACTGGTACACCTAAATTACGTAAGATAATTTTTGAATAATATTTGTCTTGAATTAAAGCCGAAGTTATTACACTTGAAGAAGTGGATGGAATATGCATAAAATCAAATAATGCTTTAATTGTTCCATCTTCTGTCCCTGCACCATGAAAACAAAGTAAAGCAACATCAATATCTTCATAGTGCAAGCCATATTTAAATTGATAATACCCTTGACGAAAAACAAATTCACATTTAATAAACTTATGTTTATTTTCATAATTATCTTTATTAAATAATGCTTTACCAGTATAAAAAATGTTATCATGACTAATGTAAATAGGAATAAAAGGTATCTTATGCTTAGTTAATTCTTCCATTACAAATAAGCTAGTGACAATCGAAATATCATGTTCTAATGAATCTCCACCATAAACAACCGCAACTTTTTTCATATTTAAAATCCTCCTATTTTAGAAAATCTTTTTCCGCTCGTGAACAAAGCAAAACATAATTTAATTTTTTCTTTTTTAAAAATAATAAACCTTCTTGATATGTGGCACATTTTTTGTATTTCTTTTTAGATTTTTCTAATCCTTCTATTAATTTTTCATTACTTGAGGCCAAAACAACAATCTCATCAAATGTTTTAAGCATTTGACCAATTTCATAGTTTTGTTTCTCACCACTAGATCCTGCTTCAATTATTCCATTTAAAATAATTCCTTTTTTACCGCTAAGAGATCCCACAATATTAATTGCTTCACTTAATCCCAAGTAATTAGCGTTATATGAATCATCAATATATGTAGTGGTATTTGTTGAAGTAATACTCATTCGATGTTGTTCTGGTCTAATTAAGGAAAGCCTTTTAAAAATATAATCAAATGATAAGCCAAGGTATTCGGACACTTTTATTGCCCCAATTAAATTTGTAAGTTGATATTTGCCTAACACATTAACTGTACATTTGTTATTTTTATATATAAACTCTGTTCCATTAATAGAATAAGTTATATCACTAACATCATTAAGACTATAAGGATGTGCTACTTTTTTATAATTTTTATCTAATTCCATATATGGTGAATCCTTATTATAAAACATACCATTAGGATCACTTATTTCATCAAATAAGCTTAATTTTTCCTTTTGAATATTTTCAATAGTTTTAAATGTGGCTAAGTGCATTTCTCCAATCGCGGTAACAATACCAATTGTTGGACGAAACATTTTAAAGAACTTTTTCATTGTATTAGGAGCATCAACTCCTAATTCTAAAATCAAAATATCTTCATAAGGCGTTAAATTATTGTTAATAAATTTACAAATTCCTAAAGGTGTATTAACTGAACCAGGTGTTTTTAAAACATTATACTTACCACATAATATATAATACAAATAGTTTTTAAATGATGTTTTTCCATAACTACCGGTAATGGCAATAATTTTCAGATTTTTAGCATTATTAATTTTTCTTTTAACTTGTCTTATATAGTGTGAACGAATAATTAATTCTATTGGTAACAATATATAATTAGAGATAATTGTTAACGATGATTGAAAAACAATTAATAAAACCATTAAAGAATAAGCAATATAATTGATATTTATTAAAGAAATAAGTGGGAGTAAAGAAGAAAATATTAATAAGGTTATACTTCGCCTAGTAAATTTAAATAAAATCTTTTTTAATTCTATTAATTCAAATGTCATCGCTACCAAAACTAAAAAATTTGCTATTAACGAATTATAAAAAATAAAGCCAAAAGAAAGAAATAAAAAAGCAAATGGCAAAAGTTTTAAAATATTTGTATTCCATTCTTTGTATCTTTGTTTTTCTAATAATATCATTCGATGAGCATCATAATACTGGCTTATAAATAAACTAGTTTTAAAATATAAAAATCCAATCATTATAATATAAGATAAGACATATATTAATATTTTCATTTTTAGCAAGTCTCCCTTATGATAGCTAATATTAAATTAGCAATAGCATTTACATTTAAAAGATAAGCAAAATGGTCACCATTAATGACTATTAAATGAGAATTAGGACAATATTTATTTAATTTTTGCATTTGTTTATAGGTTATCTCTTGATCGCTATTTCCATAAACGATATAAACTTCATTTGATAGAGAAGATAATTTTTTCTTATTTAAATAAGAATTTACAATATTCAAAAATGTAAGGCGATTAATTCCGCTTGTTGATTGATAATCGCGGCTTCCTTTTAAAAATGCGGGAATATTTTTTATTATTTTTACTTTTTTTAAGTTCTTAAATATCTTATATAACACTATTTTAAAAAACTTTTTTATACTAAAACTAGGTTTTATTATGCTTGGAGCAAGAAGTAATAAAGTAGTGGGATGTTTTAAAGCATAGAAAGTCGCTAATTTACCGCCAAAAGAATGACCAACTATAATATCTGGAATAAAGTTTTCTCTATCCAATATCTCTTCAATATAGGTGACATAATCTTTAATAGTATAAGGCTTGCTTAGGGGATTATTTTCATTGCCAGGCAAATCTATGATTATATAATTCGCAGTATTTTTTACTCTTTTTGCTAATGGATACATCATTTCTTTATTTTGACCATAACCATGAAGAAATAATATATTTGCTCTCCCTTTAAGTTTTTGCTTATGTTTTATGATGTTTTTCATGTGTATCCTCCAATATACTTTTAAGACAACAATAAAAATGATATAATATACAAAAGTATATGAGAAAGGAGTGAGCAAAAATGATATTGAACAAGTCTTTAAGTATTAATTCTCTTTATATTATTGCTCTTGTTGCGCTTATTATTGGTGCTTTACTTTTTTTCTTTTCTTGCTTTATCCACGTAAAAAAAGGATATACCGCTATTATTGAGAAAATGGAAGTATATCACGGAACTTATAAATCTGGATTTTATTTATTTGCACCTTTTGTTTATCGTCGTGTTGGAATGTATAAAAATGAGCCAACTGAGTTTGAGATTTCGATTTGTGAAAAAATAATTAGGATTAAAGTCCAAATCATGGATTTTAAAGAATATCATTACTCTCACAAATATTATGGAGATATCGTAAATGATTTAACAAATAATCATTATGAATATATTGACCAATACATTAATAATTTACAAGAATCATTAATTAGTATCGGTTGCTCTTTGGTAAAGTAGGTGATTGTATGATGTTAGAAGCATTTAATATTTCCTACCATATGCATATATTTATTTGGCTAGGAATATTTGTCATTACTTTATTATTAGAGTGTTTATCCAAACAAACTGTAGCGCTATGGTTTAGCGTTGCGACTATCGCAGGACTATTAATTGCGATGCTTAGAATTGAATTTAAGGTTCAATTTATTGCTTTCTTGATAATATCAATTATTTTAATTATTATTAACGAATGCTATTTTCAAAAATTGGACATTAAAGATAAAAATAAAAAAGGAGAATAAGAATGGAAAAAACTGCAGTTGAGATTATTTTAGATGAAAATAATGAAGAAAATATCACTTTAAGTTTTGGTGATAATGATGAAGAGATTGAATTTGAGCAAGTAGCCGTTATCGAATTAGATGATGAAGTATTTGCTGTCCTTCATCCTCTTGATGCAATTGATGGCGTTGAGGAAGAAGAAGTTCTTGTTTTTAAAATAAACAAAGAAAACAAAGCAATTGAATTAGTAGAAGATCCAGATATTATTGATGAAGTTATTGATGCTTGTTTAGATGATGAGGAGGAATAAAAATGGATAATGAATCTATGAGCAATCAGCCTAAACGAACTGCCGAATTTGTCGTATCAATTATCTTAACCATTATTGGTATATTGATTTTTCTTTATGCAATGTTTATTTATGTGACTGTATTAGATTTAATAAAAAATCCTGAATCCAACTCTTCTGGCCAAGGACTTGCTCTAATTGCCCTTATACCGCTTTATTTTATTGTTGCAGGGGCTTCGTCGATTCCAGCAATAATTAGTTTTATTATTTCTATTTATAATCTAATTAAAAAAGGACAAAAATGGGGCAAGGCAATATTAATTATTAATGCAATCGTTATTATATTAATAATGCTTAGCATTATAATACTTCTTGCTAGTGGAGGAAGCCAAGGCGGAACAAGCGCAAGCGCAAGTACTTCAATAGCATAAAAATTAATTTTCGATTATGTATTAAAAAAAGCACAATGATGTGCTTTTTTTTATTTACTTGTTATCAATTAATCTTTTGTATCAAAATAATCTTCTAAGACACGATATATGTTATCTAACGCTACCGCAACTAATTCACCATTCGCAGCAATAGAAATACGTCCGGTTTCTTCAGAAACTACAATGGTAATTGCATCAGTTGCCTCACTGATTCCCATTGCAGCACGGTGTCTTGCTCCATATTTACCTGCTAAAGGCTTAGTAGTAGGAGTATAATAAACACTTGCAGAAACAATAATACCATCTCTAATTACAATTGCGCCATCATGTAAACGTGTTCCAGGATAAAATATTGTTTGAATAATTTCTTTTGTAACTGGAGCATTAATAATTGTTCCTGTTTTAATATAATCTTCTAAAGAATCTTTTCTTTCAAATGTTATCAGTGCACCTGTTTTTGTTTTTGATAAACTACCAACAGCATCGCAAACAATAGTTAACAATTGATCTTGGTCGATTAAAATTTTGTCTTCGCTATTTTTACCACCAAACCATTTAAATGTTTTAACAGTTTTAGATGGATTCGCCACATAATTACGAAATGCACCAGCATTGATTAACCCAACAATTGATATAAATAATAATAATCCAAATGAGATTACTATGGCTGTTACATTTAACTTAAACGCCAAACAAAGAAGCGCCGCAGCGCCAAAAACTCCGATAACAATACGCACCAAAGTACGCTTAAAAAGTACAATCCCAATAGTAATAAGCAATACTATTAAAACTGCGCTTAATATAAAATCTATATTTGATATATTTTCAATAAAATTTGTAGTTTCTAAATACATAAATTTTCCTTCTTTACTCCTTTTAATTTAAAAGTTAAACATGTACTATTTAATTTTATTAAAAGAAAGCAACAATGTAAATAAAATATTACAATTTTTACGAAAAACATAATATTTTTCTATATTTTTTTATGATTTATAAATTCTTTTGTTTCTTTAGCGATTTTATTGTACTCTTCTAAAACTTTTTTCGTACATAATATAAAATCTTCATCTAGAAAGTTTTTATTTTCTTTGATAAAAGTCATTGTTTGATATATACCCATATCGATAGTTTTTAATACTTCAACACATAACGAAAAATCATCTTTAAAGCATGTTTTCATTTTACACATATATACTGCCATTTTTTGCATTACACTTAAATTATTGCCATTTTTACCTATTTGAATAAGTTCTTTGACTTCTATTTCATGTTTAGAAATTCTTTCTATGATTCCATTTATAAACTCTTTTGTTTCTAAAACATTTGACTTACTTGCGTAAACACGAAATACCGCTGCCGCCATATGTAAATAAGATAAAAACTTATTCATTTCTTTTTCTTTATTCATTATTCATCACCTAATTAATAGTTTGAATCATAATAAATTGTTTTATACGATTAAGTTTAATTAAGATAAAAAAAAGACGAGTCTGGAGCAGCTGTTCCTATAGATATTACATCTAAGGTCCTGGCCGCTAATATTTAATCCAGGTCCTACGTCACTATTATTATATACTTGCACACTAAAATTTCAACAAACAAAATAAAAGATATGCTTTGGCACAGCTGTTTATTAGATTAAATATCGCTAATATCTAGGCTGTTTTTTCGCCAATAACATATCAAAATTATTATAGCAAAAAAACAATTTAATTACAATTTTTATAACAAAACTTAACACTCAAATTCGATTCCGCTCGTATCAATTCGTATCAAATCGTATCACGAAAAATTAAAAAAGCCCGATGTAATCGGACAATTTTGCAAAATGGTGGGTGCTAAGGGAATCGAACCCCTGACCTTCTGTACGTCAAACAGATGCTCTCCCAGCTGAGCTAAACACCCATGTATATTCCAAGCAATAATAGTAGTGATCATCTACTATTGTTGCCACTGTTTAATATTATATATACTTTTTTGAATAATGCAAGCATTTTTTTAACTTTCTGTAGTGATAACGACCATTTTGTGCACGCGAAAAGCATTTAAAATATTTTTTATTTTTTACCGACCCACTGACTGAGCAAAATTTATGGGTCGGTTAGGCATAAAAAAAGAGAATCGAACAATGCGACTCTCAATAAAACAGCCGATTTCATCGGATTTATTATGATGTGTCCCCATTTATTTTGCCCATGGGTTTAGTAACTCTACCTATATTTAACATTAATTTGATTGATTTG
>CAKPAV010000063.1 GCA_934133115.1 uncultured Bacilli bacterium | reverse complement strand
TGTTAATGCATACCACAAGGCATTCATGTGTCCGGTTAAAAATGGTGGTAACGGTAATCCAACCATGTGTCCCATAGATACGTACATTAATAAAATTAATAAGATAAATGATACGATTAATTTATGTAAATCTTTTTTTAACGCTGCATTGTTATTAACTTTTTCATATATTTTTGCACCATATCCTGCATCACAAACTGCATTAATAATATCATTAATATTAACTACTGTTTCATCATAATCCACTACCATTGAATTAGATAATAAATTAACATCAACATTGTTAACACCTTTAAGATGAACTACTGCTTTATTTACATGACTAACACAAGCTGCACAGCTCATACCCAAAACAGAAAATTTTTGTTTCATTATTGAAACCTCTTAAAGAATGTAGATATATCTTCAATATCTGAATAGTCATCATTTTTTATATGTTCAACAACACAAGTGCGAATATGATTATCAATCATTAAATTAGCTAAGCTTTTTATTGCTTTGTCAATTGCGGATAATTGAATAATAATATCGCTGCAATATCGATTATCTTCAATCATATTTTTTATACCATTCATTTGTCCGATAATGCGATTTATCCTTTTTTCTAAATTATTTTTTTCTTCTTGAGTTCTTAATTTGCTTCGTTCTGCACAAAAACATTTTTTTTCACTCATAAAATTCACCTCGCTACAATATCAATATATACACCTAGTAGGTATATGTCAAATTAAACGCATTTTTATTTTGGCTAAATTTAAAATTTTAATTACTGTTAAGTAAAAATACTTGACACTGATAAATGTTTCTACTATACTAATAGCGTTAAAAAAGGAGATTATTAAAATGGCTGTAAAAATTAGATTAACAAGAACTGGTCGTCACAATGATCCTTCATATAGAATTGTTGCTGCTGACAGCAGATTCCCACGTGATGGACGTTACATTGAACTTTTAGGAACATATGATCCTAAAGATGTTAACAATGCTGCAAAGATTGATGAAGAAAAAGCAATCAAATGGATTAGAAATGGTGCTCAACTTTCTGATACAGTTCGTGCTTTATTTTCAAAACAAGGTATCATTGTAAAAGCTAAAAAAGGAGAATAGTTATCATGGATTACGAAAAGATTATCCATGCTTTCGTAGATTCTTTTGTTGAAAACCCTGATTCAATGATCATTAGACAAATGCCTAGTGACTCTGAAAAAGATGTTGTACTTCTTGTCGTAAGCGACGCTAGCGATACTGCGCGTTTAATCGGACGTAAGGGTTCAGTTGCGGATGCTTTAAGAGAAGTTATCTCTATTGCTGGAAAACTAGAAAGCAAAAGAATTCATTTAAAATTTGAAGCTTTTGAAGATGAAAAAGATGAGGACTAATTATCCTCATTTTTTTAAAGGGAAAAATTATGGAATATATTACATTAGGAAAAATTGTTAAAACTATCGGATTAAAAGGTGAAGTTAAAATTTATTCTTCTTCTGATTTTTCTTATAATCGCTACGAAAAAGGAAACAATGTCACTCTTTTTAATGAAAAAACTAAAGAGCGTATAAATTGTATAGTTAAATCATTTAGAAAAGATAAGGAATTTGATATTGTTTCATTTGAAGAATTTTCTAGTATAGAAACTATTACTCCTTATATTAATAATTTAGTACAAATCGAAAAATCCGATGCTATTTTGCCTAAAGGATTTTATCACTATTCTGATTTAAAAAGTTGTGATGTATATGATGAAAATGATAACAAATTAGGAAAAGTTAAAGATGTGGAAGAATATGCTTCTTATCAAACTTTACGAGTAAAAAGAGAAGGTGCTAAAGACTTCTTCGTACCTTTTGTAAAAGCATTTATTAAAAAAGTTGATATAAAGAATCAAAAAATAATCATTCATGTTATTGAGGGACTATTATGAGAATAACTATATTAACTTTATTTCCTGAAATGTTTGATGGATTCATAAATACTTCAATAATAAAAAGGGCTCTAGCAAAAGAAAGCGTTGAAATTGAGATAATAAATATTCGTGACTTTACCAAAGATAAATATGGTCGCGTTGATTCTGCTCCTATTGGTGGTGGCGCAGGATTAATTATGAAATGTCAACCAATACTAGACGCTCTTAAAAGTGTCAAAACCACTTCTTCTCACACCATTCTTATGTCTCCAATTGGACGCACTTTTAATCAAAAAATCGCACATGAGTTCGCTGCTCTTGATCACTTGATTATTATATGTGGTCATTATGAAGGTGTTGATTCACGTGTAAATGATTATATTGATGAATGTGTCTCTATTGGTGATTACATTCTTACTGGTGGAGAACTTGGATCAATGGTTGTTAGCGATGCGATTATAAGATTAATTGATGGTGCAATATCTAACGAATCAATTGTTGAAGAATCTTTTGAAAATGGGCTTCTAGAATATCCGCAATTTACTGAACCATTTGATTATGATGGTAAAGAAGTACCAAGCATTTTATATTCAGGAAATCATGAAGCTATTGCTAAATGGCGTCAAAAAGAAAGTTTAAAATTAACTAAAACTTTGCGCCCTGATTTGTTCAATAAATATGAGTTTTCTAAAAAAGATTTAAAATTATTGAAGGAAATTGAAAATAATGAAATTGGGAAATGGGAAATAGACGCTATTAATAAAGGACATAAGTTCATAAAAAAATAAGCTCAATTGAGCTTATTTTTATTTTCCAAATCCAGTCATTGGTGGAAGTTTTCCACCTTTTTGATAATTTTTCATTTGTTTCATCATTTCTTTCATTTGTTCAAATTTCTTTAACAAACGATTGATTTCCACATTTGTAAGTCCACACCCTCTAGCAATACGTACTTTGCGCGAATTTTTTAATACCTCAGGATGTTTTCTTTCATAAGGCGTCATGGAATTAATAATCGATTCAGTTTGCTTCATTTCGCGTGTTGCGCGTTCTTTATCTTCTTCAGATATTTTTGGCATACCTGGAATTAATTTTAAAATACCACTTAAAGATCCCATTTTTTGAATTTGCTTCATTTGTTGGAGCATATCATTCAAATCAAATGTACCTTCCATCATTTTATTAACGCTCTTCCGTGCTTCTTTTTCATCAATGTTTTCTTGGGCTTTTTCAATAAGAGACATAACATCTCCCATTCCTAAGATTCTATCCGCCATACGATCTGGATAGAAAAGCTCTAAATCGTCTAATTTTTCACCAACACCAGTTAATTTAATTGGTACACCAGTTAAATGGCGAATAGATAAAGCTGCACCACCACGCGCATCACCATCTAATTTAGACATAATACATCCAGTAAGGGTAAGTTTTTCATTGAATGTTTTAGCAACATTTACAGCATCTTGACCAGACATCGCATCAACAAGTAATAATATTTCATCAGGATTAACCAAATTTTTAATATTATTCAATTCTTCCATTAATGGTTCGTCAATATGTAAACGACCAGCAGTATCAATAATTAATACATCATAATGTTCATCATAAGCTTTTTTCTTGGCAGCCGCAGCTATATCTACCGGATTTGCTTTGGTTCCCATATTTACTACATCAACACCAACTTGTTTAGCAATGGTTACTAATTGGTCAATTGCGGCAGGACGATAAACGTCACAAGCGGCAAGTAAAACTTTTTTATTAAGTTTATTTTTCATTAATTTTGCTAATTTACCTGCTGTGGTAGTTTTACCAGATCCTTGCAAACCACAAAGCATAATAATTGTTGGTTTATTGGAATTGTATTTAATTTCACTTTGATCAGCACCTAAAAGTTCCACTAATTCATCATGGACAATTTTTACAACCATTTGGCTTGGATTAAGTTTTTTTAATACTTCTTGCCCTAGTGCTTTTTCTTTAACATTATTAACGAATTCTTTAGCAACTAAAAAGTTAACATCTGCTTCTAATAAGGCAATGCGTATTTCTTTTAACATATCTTGCATATTAGACTCTGTTAATGTGGAATTTCCTTTAAGTTTTTTAATAATGCCACTTAATCGATCAGTTAATGATTCAAATGCCATCGTCAATCATCCTCTCTAATTCTTCAATTTTATCAATAGATAAATCTTTTTTTATATCTTCAATTTTACTTAACAATTTGTCTTTCGTTTTCAATAACTGTAATTTATTTTCATAATCTTTTAATTTAGCAATAGATTTATGAATGCAATCTAACACCGCAGTGCGTGAAATACCTTTATTATCACTAATTTCACTCAAAGATAAATTATAAGCATAATATTGCTTCATTATATCTTGCTGTGTTTCTGTTAAAAGAGGTTCATATGATGATAATAACTTATTAATATAATCAAATTCTTCTAACTTATTCATTTTATTCCTCTTTACCTAAACATAAGCCATATAAGTATTGATCCAAGTCAAATTCTTGTAAATCATCCATTTGTTCACCTAAACCAATAAATCTTACTGGAACACCTAATTCATCTCGAATAGCAAGAATAATGCCACCCTTAGAAGTTCCATCCATCTTAGTAATAACAACACCGGTAAGTTTAGTAACTTCTCCAAATGCTTTAGCTTGAATAACACCATTTTGTCCAGTTGTAGCATCAATAATTAAAAATACTTCTTGTGGTGCGTCTTCAATTTCTTTTCCAATTACACGACGAATTTTCGCTAATTCTGCCATTAGGTTTGCTTTATTTTGTAATCGCCCTGCAGTATCAACAACAATTAAATCTGAATTATTATTTTTGCCTAAACGCACGCCTTCAAAAGCTACAGAAGCTGGATCAGCATTTTCTTTACCAACGCAAATTGGACATTTTAAACGATCCGCCCATACTGAGAGTTGTTCAATTGCTCCCGCTCTAAAAGTATCCGCAGCTACTAATGTAACCTTTTTTCCTTTATCAATATAACGTTTAGCAAGTTTCGCGATTGTTGTAGTTTTGCCAACTCCATTAACTCCGACAACTAATAAGACAGTTGGTGTTCCTTTTTCAAATTGGATTTCGTTAACAATATCTTGACCTTGATTAACATAACTAACAAACATTTTATCCACTAATAATTCATTGATTTTTGTTGGTTCTATAATGCCTTGTTCACGTGATTCATTTTTTGTGGCTTCAATAATATCTAGAGCTAAATTTACACCAACATCTGCTTCAATTAATATTTCTTCTAATTCATCAAAATATTCTTCATTGACACTTTTATAGCGTGCAGATAAAGATTTTAAACGATCTGCAAAGTTCTTGCGAGACTTATTTAATCCCACAACATATTTATCTTTTTGCTTCGTAGATTTTCCTAATATTTTTTCTTTTAAATACGAAAAAAGTCCCATTATTTTGCCTTCTTTCTTAATGCATCTAATGCCGCCATTTGTTCAGCAGCTTTTTTAGTTTTACCTTGTCCTCTTCCAAGAACTGTATCTTCATATAAAACTTCTACAACAAATGTACGATCATGTGGTAATCCTAATTCTTCAACTAGTTGATATTTAACCGATTCACGATGTTCCGCTTGCATTTCTTCTTGAAGTTCGGATTTATAATCTTTTAATTGATTTTTGTTAAAACGATCAACATCATCTTTAAAAAGTTCTTTTACAAAATTATATGTGAAATCAATTCCTTTATCATAATACATCGCCCCAATAAATGCTTCAAATACATCTTCAAGAATACGTTGGGTATTACGAGTGTTTTCTGGCAAACTATGTCCTAATCTAATGTACTCATTAAAATTATATTTCTTAGCTTTTTCCGCTAAAGAACTGCTTTGAACGATAAAAGCACGAAGTTTAGATAAATCACCTTGAGACATTTCTTGGTGCTTAGAATAGGCTAAATCTGCCACAACAAAGTTAATAACGCTATCACCAACAAACTCAAGACGTTCATAGTCATGATGTGATGTTTTAGCATCAATATTAAAAGAAGAATGAGTAAAGGCTAATTCATATAATTCACTACTATTAACCTCTAAATTAAGTGACTCTAATAGTTCATTAATATTTTTATGCATCTTCTTTAATACCCTCTTTCATCAAATCAACAATGTGAACACTAGCCATATTATAAGCGACATTCATTGCGCAAGAAAATCCATAACTATCACTTGATCCATGTGCTTTTACAACAACTCCATTAACACCTAATAACATTGCTCCACCTGTGGATTTATAATCCATTGTTTTCTTAAAATCATCAAATCCACTTTTGGCAAATAAATAACCAATTTTTGTGAATATGTTTTTCTTAAATGCTTTCTTAATTAATGTATTCATCATTGAAGCAGTACCTTCTACGGCCTTTAAGAAAACATTTCCATCAAATCCACCAGTAACAATAACATCGGCATCGCCAGTTAATGCATACCTTGCTTCTATATTACCTTTGAAACCTTCCATACTGGATGATCTAAGTAGTTTATGAGCTTCTTTAACAACTGGGCTTCCTTTTTCATCTTCAGCGCCATTACTTAACAAATAAATTTTTGGCTTTTCAATATGAAAAATCTTATTAGCATAAATTTTACCCATATGCGCAAATTGCACTAATTGTTCTGGGGTGTTTTCATTACTTGCACCAATATCCAAAATAGTAACATATTTTCCTTGCTTCAACGTTGGAAAAGGCGAAACTAAAGCAGCACGTTCAACACCTTCAATAAGTTTTAATTTTAGTGTTGTTGCAGATAAAAATCCTCCAGTAGAACCCGCTGATACAATAGCGTCAGCTTTTACTTCTAAAAATTTATTAATTGCAATCATCATGGAAGAACCACGCATTCTCATTACTTCTAATGCTCCTGCTTCCATTGGAACAATATCACGAGCATCGACAAGAGTAACATTTTCATATTTTTTAAGTTCTTCTAATTCTTCAATTTTTCCAACCGCTATAATTTCAGCATCTTTATGTGTTTCTAAAAATTTTATAATTCCTGCGACAGTAGCTTTGCTTCCCTTATCGCTTCCCATAGTATCTACAACCATTTTAATCATAAGTTTCACCTTCTAAATTTATTCTATAAATTTATTTTATCATAAATTGGTAATAGATAATATCAAAATATTTTGCATGCTTAAACATTATGAAATTTATTACTATTAGCTAATGCCGTTGATTTTTCAATAATATCTTTAAATTCCGGATTGTTGCTATTACTTAAAATCGTAGTAGCGTCATTTCTTGCTATTTCAAACATCTTAAAATCAGAAATAATATTAGCGTAAGCAAAATTAGGCATGCCTGATTGTTTTAAACCATTCATATCACCAGGTCCACGAAGTGAAAGATCGGCTTCAGCAATTTTAAATCCATCAAGCGTTTGCTCTAAAATTTTTAATTTCTCTATTTCTTCATCTTCTAATTCCTTATGCACTAACAAGCATGTTGAAGGACTACCATCACGTCCAATTCTTCCTCTAATTTGATGTAAAGAAGCTAGTCCAAAGTTGTTAGCGTCATAAATTACCATTAAATTGGCATTTTTAATATCAATTCCTACTTCAATTACTGTTGTTGATACTAATATTTGAATATTGCCATTTTTAAATTGATCTAAAACACTTACTTTATCTTTATCATCCATTTTTCCATGTAATAATCCGACTTTATCATGATATTTAGCATGATAATTTGCATATACGCCTTCAACGGATGATTTGTCGAGTTTTTCATCAATTAATGGACAAACTACAAATACTTTTTTGTTTTCCATTAACGATTTATCAACATATTTAAAAATAACATCTTCATCTTCTTCAATAACTTTTGTTTCAATATGACGGTTAAGCACTGGATATTCTGATAAAGTAGAAACATCTAAATCACCATATAAAGTTAATGCTAAAGTACGAGGAATTGGAGTCGCAGACATTAGCAATAAATCTGTATTTGTCCCTTTAGAAGCTAAAAGCATTCTTTGATTTACTCCAAACTTATGTTGTTCATCAATAACCGCTAAACCTAAAGAAGCATAATTAACATCTTTTGAAAAGACAGCATGTGTACCAACAATAACATCTACTTCATGATTAGCAATACGCTCTTTGACTTCTTTTTTTTCTAAAGCAGACATTCCTCCCACTAATAAATCGACTTTTAATATTCCATCAAATAACTTTGTAAGAGTGTCAAAATGTTGTCTAGCAAGCGCATCAGTAGGAGCCATAAGAACTGCTTGATCATGACGTAAAAATGCGCCATAAATAGCAATATTAGCCACTAAAGTCTTACCAGTACCTACATCTCCTTGTAGTAATCGATACATTAACGATTTATCCTTCATGTCTAAGATAATTTCTCTTACCGCAATAACTTGATCATGGGTTAATTTATAATCTAATGATTTGATAAATTCATTAATTTTCTGGGTATCAATATCTAAT
>CAKPAV010000062.1 GCA_934133115.1 uncultured Bacilli bacterium | reverse complement strand
GGTTCATTAATATAAGAAGAAATTTTTTGTCCTTCACCATTTTCTAGATACGCTAAATCTGATATTGCACTTTTAACAGTTACTTGTTCTTTTTCTTTTGGAAAAGATAGCATCTTCTTTTTAGCAAAAAGGCATATATTAAAATAGCGATCTTCCGCTACTCCGTAATGCTTAGCGTTAATTCTATTAATATTAACTTTATAACCATTTTCCGTCATTTTTAATATAAATAAATCTTCATTTTCTTTAAAATCTAATTGTTCAATATCATTATGAGTGATAATTATACTTGGTTTTAGTTCATTAATAATATTAACACATGTATTTATTAATTCATTTTTATTATCTTCAGTGTAAAAAAGTGAGTTTTCTATAACTACGGCATTAACTTTAGATTGTTTAGACTTATCAATAATTTGCTTTTTAATATCTTCTTCTAATAGATTTCCGCATATTAAATATGTCTTAGAAAAATTTTTATTAAATGTTTCTTTTACTTCTTCATTATTATCAAAAGCAACATTTACACTAAATCCATCAACTTTCGATAATCCTAAAGAAAATCCTCCGATATCACAAAATAAATCCAAAACTTTAAATTTCATATTCTCACCTTCATAACTAAGTATAGTATTATTATATTATAATTTTGATTAATTTGGTAGCAACTGCCATCAAAAAAAGTTGGGTTTTATTTGAATTACTATATGTAAATCAAACTTAACTCAACTTTTTATTACTCTTTTAGATTATATTAGTTACTAATTATTCACTAACTTTTGGTCCAGCTTTTACTAAAGCTTTACCAGCAGGGTTTGTTTCATATTTAACAAAGTTTTTAATGAATCTGCTTGCTAAATCTTTAGCTTTGTTGTCCCAATCACTAGGATTAGCGTATGTATCACGAGGATCTAAGATTTTTGGATCAACTCCTGGTAAAGAAGTTGGTACTTCAAAATCAAAGTATGGGATTTTCTTTGTTGGAGCATTTAAGATATCACCATTTAAGATAGCGTCAATGATACCACGTGTGTCTTTAATAGAAATACGTTTTCCGGTACCATTCCAACCAGTATTTACTAAGTATGCTTTAGCGCCACTCTTTTGCATTTTCTTTACTAATTCTTCTGCATATTTAGTTGGATGTAATTCAAGGAATGCTTGTCCGAAACATGCCGAGAATGTTGGAGTAGGTTCAGTAATACCTCTTTCAGTTCCTGCTAATTTAGCAGTAAATCCTGACAAGAAATAGTATTGTGTTTGTTCTGGAGTTAAAACAGATACTGGAGGTAAGACACCAAATGCATCAGCAGATAAGAAAATAACATTTTTAGCAGCTGGAGCAGATGAGATAGGTCTTACGATATTTTTAATATGATTGATTGGATAAGAAACACGAGTATTCTCGGTAACGCTCTTATCAGCAAAGTCAATCTTACCATCTTTGTCTAATGTAACATTTTCAAGTAAAGCATTACGTTTAATAGCATTATAAATATCAGGTTCAGAATCTTTATCAAGGTTAATTACTTTTGCGTAACATCCACCTTCAAAGTTGAATACACCATTATCATCCCAACCATGTTCATCATCACCGATTAATAAACGTTTTGGATCTGTAGATAATGTAGTTTTACCAGTTCCTGATAAGCCAAAGAATATAGCGGTATTTTTGCCTTCCATATCTGTATTAGCGGAACAGTGCATTGAAGCAATACCTTTAAGTGGTAAATAGTAATTCATCATTGAGAACATACCTTTTTTCATTTCGCCACCATACCAAGTATTAATAATTACTTGTTCACGGCTTGTAATATTGAACATAACACATGTTTCAGAATTTAAGCCTAATTCTTTGTAGTTTTCAACTTTTGCTTTAGATGCGTTATAAACAACAAAGTCAGGTTTGAAGTTAGCAAGTTCTTCTTCAGTTGGCTTAATAAACATATTTTTAATAAAGTGTGCTTGCCATGCAACTTCAACGATGAAACGTACTGCCATTCGTGTATCTTTGTTCGCGCCACAGAAAGCATCAACAACGAATAATCTCTTATTAGATAATTCTTTTAAAGCAATATCTTTAACTGCTTTCCAAGCTTCTTGGCTTGCTGGATGGTTATCATTTTTATAACCTTCACTTGTCCACCAAACAGTGTCTTTAGAATTGTCATCAACAACGATATATTTGTCTTTTGGAGAACGGCCAGTATAAATACCAGTCATTACATTAACAGCACCAAGTTCACTTACTTTTCCTTTTTCGTAACCTTCAAGATCACTTCTTGTTTCTTCTTCAAATAGCATTTCATATGATGGATTATAAACGATTTCTTTTACATCATGAATGCCATATTGAGCTAAATCAATATTTTTCATAAAATTTCCTCCTAGTAATAAGTTAGTTCAAACTTATTCCGCGTATATTGTAACATTTTTCTTTTATTTTTCAATTGATTAGATAATTATTTTTTATCAAAATTGACACAGGATAAACACACTTGTTTATTTCCATACAAAATAGTTATCTTTGTAAATAACTTAATTTTAAACTATACTCTTATAATATTTCAAATTCAGTAATATCAACTTGAGTATCAATTTCATTAAGAATATCCATTTCTTCACCATTAAAAGCAACTTTAGGGGCATGAACAAATCTAGCTTCATAAACATCATCATACTTTTCTTTATCTGATGTATGTCCCGTTGTAACAAACTTACAATACATTAATTTGTCATTTTCAATAGTAAATGTAAAGGAATAAAAATTTTCTATATTAAATTTATTATTTGAAGCAAAATGAATTTGTGCTTTTAATTCAAGATTGTTTCCAGATTTATTTCCAGACATAGAAATCTCAAATGATGAACTAGATGAAGTATAGTTCTTGCCTAAATTTAATGTTTGAAGCATTTCTACATATTGGCTTAATTCTGGCCAATAAAGTGGATTAGCGTCTAAATATTCTCTTGCACTATTTACATCGCTTTTTAAGACAAATCCAAATGATGAAGTAATATATTTAGAGAATTGTCCGCCTTTAAATATTCCCTTGTCTTCAGCTTTTGTAAAAATTCTAAACGGAGACTTTTCTCCTTTTGGAGAATCATCAGAATCCACTAATTGGATTGTACCATTATTATCAAGAATACCGTTACTATAAGCAATCATCTTTCCTTCAAATAAAGCATTGCCAAATTCTGTACGATCAGTATTAGCAAAATCAAATGCGCCATGATATAACATTGAATAATTAGTTTGGCGAACATCATTAGAATAGGCATAAATATTACGGATAATATTTTGCACCATTTTGTCATTTAATTCTCCGTCATTAACTTTACTAACATCAACCACTTGCTCAGGAGCATTGTGGATTTTTTCTTTATCAACAATATTATCAAATGTATATAAAGCACCACTATAAGTTGTTTTGTTACCAAATTTAATATTAGTAATAGTGTATTGCGCAAGTGATGAAGTAGAAATTTCATAGTCCGCATCTAAAGTACTCATCATACTTCTTTCTTGGTAGATGATTTTTTTAAACTCATTGGCTTTTGTATCATATTCGATATTAAAATCAATAATAAATGGTTTGTAGCTATCATCACCTGGATAACGGCCTTGTAAAGAATAAATTTCAACATTATCTTTTGTAGCAATATTTAAGATTGGTGTTTGATAACCAGAATTGCTAGGAAAATAAGCATTTGGATCTGTAAATGCAGTTATTGCATCACTAAGAATAGATAAATAGTTAAAATATTGATTAAAAGTTCGATAGACATCCACTTCATAACAATTTACATATGATTGAGTAGTCATAGAAGGACAAATAAAATAGTCATAAATAACATTATCCTTAACGAATACTTGCCCATTTGCAGACACGGTATTTGTAATGATTTTGTTTTCAACAGCGCCTAGATAATTAACAACTATTTGATCAGAAATAAAATCATTATTAAACAACTTAAACTTATGGGTTGCTTCATAGTTAATCATACCAACTGATGAATCACCAGTGACAATATATTTAGAGCCATTATAAGAATTATAAGAATATGAGCGATCAACAAAATCATAAGATACGATATTGTCTAAATCCACATTATTTAATAGCCTAATTAATTTTTCACTCGATGGTTCATTTGAGGCTGAATTTCCTGAATTACTAATTTCAGAATTACAACCGCTAAGAGTTAATAATAAAATTAATGGCAAAGTAATTGATATTCTTTTATTTTTCATTTAAAATCACTCCTCTTATTTCTTGATTTCAAAATTAGCTAATTCACCAACATCAACGAATGGTAATTCATCTGTTCCATCCATTATATACAAGTTGATAGCAAATGATTTTCCATCATTAGAAATGTTATATGGGACATTAAGTTTAATTAAAGGCAAATCAAAACTCTCATAAGTTCCATCTGGGTCATTTGTGACATTAAAAGATGTAAATGTAATTGTTTTATTTTGTTCATCAATTGTAACATCACATTCTATAATATAAGTTAGAAATGCAGCATTAGATTCAATTTTAAATTCTACTTTAGTTGCAGATTTAAACACAATACTATTAGATGGTATTTCTGCTCCGCCATAAACACTGCTATCGTAACAAACATAAGTATTAGCAAGTGATTTTTTATTAACGGTTATTTTTAAGGATGTTTTTATATTACTATCCAACTTACTTGTTACAACAATTGTTGCTTCTCCTTCAACATCGCTTGTAAATGAATACGTATTATTGTTATTTTTCTTTAATGTACCAACCCCATTAAGTACGACATTAACATCACTTGGCGCATTAGATGGTAATACTTTGTAAGAAATATTATCAAGTTTATCACCAACAGATATATTAGTTTGAGTCATCTCTTCATTATTTACGAAAATAGAAATTGAATTAGGCATTGTAATATCTACACTAATAACTAATTCTCTACTAATATTGTTTTTAGAAGAGAAGACTGTTAGAGTGCTTACACCTGACTTATTGATGGTAATAGATTTACCATTATTAGTAATTGAAGCTACTTCTTTATCACTAGAATCATCAATTATTAATGTGTCAATTAAGTTTGTGGCAATACTTGGTGAAGGATTCTCAAAACTAATATTATAGGTTTCACCTACTTCAGCTTTTGTAACTTTGTTTCCATCACTATCAACTAAAATTGGTGTAAAGTCATTAAAATAAAGATTTTTTGGATCAAGTTTATTAGTCTCTTGAGTATTTAAACTACCAAATTCTTGCGAAAGTTTAATTTTATACATTTCAATATATTTAGCATTTTCACTTAATTTGTTAGAGTCAAAATCATAATAGGTATTATCATATACGTAAGAAGTTACATCAATAGATATCAATGTATCTCCATCGAAAATATACTCACCATGGTTAAAATATACTTCACCATTTGGAGATAATATTGATGGTTTGTTCTCAACATAATAACTATCCGCAATAACAACATTATCTTTTTCAACAATTGAAGTATGAGATTGTGCTTCTCCGCCAAAATATAGTGGCAATGAGCCATAACCAATTGAATTTTCGCATAATCCACTAAATTGCATTAAAGCCATATCTGATAATCCTACACGAGAATTCATAATTAATCTTGTTGATTGCTTAATAGCCGCATCACGTGTTATTTGTGTGTTTCTATCACTAACGCTTTCCACTATAGCAAGTTTCTTTGGTGTATCAATATGATTTCCATTTTCATTGACTTCAAATTTATAATAATTTCCATCATTCATACCCATAAATAGTTCTGTTTTTAAAGTTGATGGAGCACTTGGTTCTTTACCTTTAAGTGTTACTACAGCACTATAATTTCTGTCACCAAGCATATAACGATTTGACGATTCTTTAAATATATTATAGGTAGTATCTTCTACATAATGTGTACGATTTTCATAGACATCTAAAGTGTCAAAATCATAACTTCTATGATATGTTTTAATATCTTTCAAATCTTCTTTAGTCTTTGAAATAGTTAATTTGTTTATTATCTCAGTTATATCTTTTTCGCCATCATTTACTATCTTTAAGTAATATTCTTTTTTCAAATTAGTGTTTTTCAATTTAAATGTGACAATAAGTGAATCAGCATGTTTAAGTGGCTTCAATGCATTTTTAGATGCATCAAAACTACAAAATCCATCTAAACTAAATTCTACTTCTAATTCTTTTTTAGTATCACTTTTTGAATCAAACGAAACAGTTAAAGGATATTCTTTTCCTAATACAAGTTTATAGAAAGTATTATTTCCCGATTCAATTGTTTCAACACTTTCATCAAATTTCACATCAAAATTTTTAACATCAGAATCAACTACTTCAATTTCTATTGTATCTTTGATATTTCCATCATCGCTTTCAGCAGTAATAGTGCATTTACCAATACTTTTTGCTTGAATAAGACCAGTAAAACTAACTGTGGCAATTAAATTGTTAGAACTGGAATAATTTACAATTTTATTTGTTGCATTAACTGGTAAAACCGAAACATTTAATTGATAAGTTCCACCCACATTTAACTTTCCAACATTCTTATTCGTAATGTTTAACGATATAACATGAATATCATCTTCTATAACCGAAGTTCCACTAGATGTTGATGTGGAATTACTAATGTTACCACTGCTTGTATTATTACTATTATTGCTATTAGTATTATCACAACTAGCAACACTCAATGACATTATAGCCATTGCTAACAACAAAATATTCTTCTTTTTCATATGCACTCCTCCATAATTTATACACATTGATAATTATATCACAATTTTTTATTACATATATGTAATAATTATTCGTCTTATTTTTGTAACTGCTTCCAAATATTAATTGTAACTACTTACATCAAAACTTCGCTTGTAACTAATTTCTTTTTGAGTAAAATATAGTTTTGCAAAAAAGGAGAGCGAGATTATGAACAAAACATCTTTTTTAAAAAAATTATTTGCACCAGTTGATCTTACTAAAGGAAAACCATGGAAAGTAATATTGCTATTTGGTGCTCCAATTATATTATCTTATTTATTACAGCAAATTTACGTACTTACTGACGCAATTATATGTGGACAAGTATTGAGCGCTAACGAGGTTGCTGGTATTAATGATACGTTCCCATTAACATTCATCTTCTTACAATTTGCTTTTGGATCAACAGCAGGATTTAGTGTTATTACCGCTCAGCATGTTGGTTCAAAAGATATTTCAAAAGTAAGAAAATCATTTGTCACACAAATATATTTAACAATTATAATCTCAGTTATTTTGACAATTCTTTCAATATGCTTACTTCCTTGGATGTTAAGTATTATAAACATCACTCCTACAAATAAAGAAGTTTATGATGCTGCTTATATTTATTGTTTAATTATATTTGTTGGAATCTTTGCCCAAATGGGTTATAACTTCGTATGTGGCATCTTACGTTCTTATGGCGATTCTTTGACTCCTCTTATATTTTTGCTTATATCTACTTTATTAAATGTTGGACTTGATTTATTATTTTTAGCGGTATTTAATATGGGTCCTGCTGGTGCTGCTATTGCAACAATTCTTGCCCAATTTGTTAGTTTCATCGCTTGCTTTATTTATACTCTTATCAAATATAAAGAATTAAGATTTAAAAAAGAAGATTATAAATTTGATTTAGAAAACATCAATAAACACTTAAAAGAAGGTATTCCATTAGGTTTGCAATTCTCAATATTAGCTATTGGTATTATCGTTATGCAATCATCTGTTGTTAAATTTGACTTAACCGATACCGGTGTTATGGTTGAAGGCACTCCCGCTCAAAATGGATTTGGCGCCGCTAATAAACTAATTAATTTTTTAATGTCCATTTATAATGGATTAGGTTCTGCTATATTAGGATTTAATGCTCAAAACTATGGTAAAAAAGATTATAAACGTGTTAAAGAAGGAACAATTCAAACAGCTATAATCATGTTAATCATGTATGCATTTTGTTTAACTGTTGGATTATTATTAACTATAAATGGTGCTTATCAATACATTTTTATGAGTGCTGATAAAATATCTCCAGCATCAATTAAATTTGGTAATATGTTCGTTTATATTGACATTGTCTTAAATGTATTTGTTGGTTTCTTAATTGTCACAAGAAGTGCCGTTCAAGGTATTAGTAAATCCAAATATGTTTTAGGTGCTGGATTTGCCGAATTAATCGCAAGAATACTAATTTGTGCCTTCTTACCAGTTATTATTAATCACGGTCCAATTAATTCTAGTAGTTCAATGCTTGCTTTTGCCGCTGTATGTATTGGTGATCCAGGTGCTTGGATTATGGCTTGCATAGTTTTATTAATACCAACTATAAAATATATATTTAATCAAAACTATGAGCAAAAAGAAAAATACTACATTAATAGTCCAAAGAGTTTAAAAAAGAAATTCCGCA
>CAKPAV010000061.1 GCA_934133115.1 uncultured Bacilli bacterium | reverse complement strand
GGATGGGAATGGCCGTTGGGCTAAAAAAAGATTACTTCCTAGACATTTAGGCCATAAAGAAGGTTGCAAAAGAGTTATAGAAATTGTTCGAGCTTGTTGTGATTTAAATATTTATTGCGTAAGTCTATACGCTTTTTCTACAGAAAACTGGAAAAGACCTCAAGATGAAATTGACCATCTTTTTTACTATTTAGATGATTTCTTTAATGATAATATTGAAGAATTTATTGAAAAAGGTGTCAGAGTTCATTTAATGGGCGATATTAATCGTTTACCATTGCACACCCAAGAAACAATAAAACGTTCGATGAACATGACAAAAGACTTAACCAAACATGTTTTTAATGTTTGTTTAAATTATGGTGGTAAAGATGAAATTGTTAGAGCGGCAATAAGTCTTGCTAAGGATGTTAAAGATAATAAGGTTGATATTTCTCAAATTGATGAAACAATATTTGAAAACCATATGATGTGTCATGGTTTACCTCCAGTAGACTTAATGATTAGAACTTCTGGTGAACAAAGAATATCAAATTATATGTTATGGGAATTAGCGTATGCTGAAATGATATTTCCTACTACACCTTGGCCAAGTTTTACTAAAGATGAGCTTATTAAATGTTTAGAGATTTATCAAAAAAGAGATAGAAGATTTGGAGGGCTAAAGAATGAATAAGTTGTCCACTGATGCAAAGAAGTCAATGAATGATCGCATTGTTACTGCTTTAATATTAGTATTAGTTTGTGCTCCATGTTTATTTATAGGTGGATGGTTTTTCGCTATTTTAGTATTTGCAGCAACATTTTTTGCTTGCCATGAATTTATTAATGCCACCAAAAATAAATCTTATAGTTTATTCTTACATATTTTTGTACACGTAGTAACATATTCTTTTATTTTCTGGACGTTAATTAAAAATAATTTAATTGACTTTGGTTGGGAAATAGAGCACTGGTCATTTGTTAATGCATTTAATGTCGATAAATCCATAAATGTTTCGGTTATTGGTATTGCTGTAGGGTTTTTAGTGTTATTTTTCTTAACGCTTAATCATGAAAAATTTAATGTTTCAGATGCTACATATTTATGTACGATGATGGTGTTTATGGGACTAGCAATTCAATCTTTCCTTTATTTACGATTCCGTCCAGCATGTGGAGTAGAGCCGGGATTTTTCGATGTCGAAAATTCAACACTTCTAGTTTATGTTATTTTAGGAACATTCTTATCAGATGCTGGTGCTTATTTCTTTGGCATATTATTTGGAAGAAATAAAATGAATGAAAGGATATCACCAAAAAAGACTTGGGAAGGATTTGTTGGTGGAGTTGTTACCTCTACAGTATTAAGTTTCTTATTTGCTTTTTTATTAGCGTATTATAAGCATCCAATTTTAAAGGATATCTTTGACTATGAACATTGGTATAATATTTTAATTGTTTCACTTATTATGCCATTAACCGCTAATTTGGGAGATTTCATTTTCTCTTCTATTAAACGTAACTATCAAGTTAAAGATTTTGGTACTTTGTTAAAAGGACATGGTGGAGTTCTTGATCGTATTGACTCATTACTTGTTACTTCTTTAGTTGTAACTATAATTATTATCTTTATGGGTCATAGATGGAGCTTCTTATTATGAGAAAAATAATTTTGTTAGGGGCTTCGGGTTCTATTGGAAGTCAAACTATTGATATTATTAAAAAGCATCGTAAAACTTTTGACTTAGTAGGTTTTAGTGTTGGAAACAGAGTAGAAGTTATTGATGACATTTTATGTGAATTCAAAAATGTAAAATATGTTGTAATTAAAGAAAAAACAAACATGGAACGATTTCAAAATCGTTATCCGCATATTAAGTTTAATTATGGCGATGATGGATTAACAAAAATCATTGAAGAAGTTAAATGTGATATGGTTGTTAATGCTTTAGTGGGATTTGTTGGTTTTTTACCAACTATTAAAACATTAGAATTAGGAATTGATTTGGCGCTTGCTAATAAGGAATCCTTAGTAGTAGGTGGTGAATTAGTTAATAACTTAATAAAAAAGCATCATAGTCATCTATACCCAATCGATAGTGAGCATGTGGCTTTGGCTAAATGCTTAAAAGCAGGTAAAAAAGTTGATCGGTTAATTATTACAGCATCAGGCGGAGCATTTAGAGACCTTAATCGTGAGCAATTAAAAGATGTCACAGTTGAGATGGCTTTGAAACACCCATCATGGCAGATGGGAAATAAAATTACTATCGATTGCGCAACAATGATGAATAAAGGATTTGAAATTATTGAAGCGTATTATTTATTTAATTTTCCATTAGATAAAATTGATGTTTTAATTCATGATGAATCACATATTCATTCACTCGTAGAATTTAATGATGGTTCATATATTGCCGATATTGGTCCAGCAGATATGCGTGTACCAATAAGCTACGCTTTATTTAAAATGAAACGTGTTAAAAACGATTTCAAACGTTTACCAATTGAAGAATTTTGCACGTTCCATTTCCGTAAATTTAATCTAGATCGATATCCTTGTGTAGGATACGCTCGTGAGGCTTTAACAATTGGAGGAACGATGCCAGCGGTAGTTAATGCAGCAAATGAAGAAGCAGTATACGCTTTTTTGAATAAAGAGATTTCGTTCTTATCTATCGAAAAAATTATAAAAAATGTTATGCAAGAGCATAATGTTATAAAGAGTCCAACTTTGTCGGACTTACTTATGGCTAACGATTGGGCACGTGAGCAAGCAAAAAATTTGATAAAAAAGGAGCATGATTTATGTATTTAGCAGGAATTGATATTTTATCGATATTATTATGTATTATCAGTTTAGGAATTTTAGTTATTATTCATGAACTTGGCCACTTTACTATGGCTAAACTTTTTAATGTTTATGTTAATGAGTTTTCTATTGGTTTTGGCCCACAACTCTTAAAAAAGAAAAAAGGAGAAACAACTTATTCTTTACGCGCTATCCCATTAGGTGGATATGTTTCGATGTTTGGTGAAGGTATGGAAGAAGGACCAGATGGAGAAGAACTTAAAAACATACCTCAAGAACGTAGTTTACTTGGAATTAAAAAATGGAAACGCGCCATTATCATGGCGGCAGGTATCATTCTTAACTTTGTCTTAGGATTCTTATTGTTCTTTACTAATAATGCTTTCTTTGGACAACCGACATTAAGTAACCAAGTAACAGTTCAAGAAAAGTCACCAATTGCGGAAAAAGGTTTAAAAACAGGCGACTATATTATTGAAGTAACAAGAACTTGTAATATTTATGGAAACGCTAATGCATGTTCTAGCCTTAAGCCAGTAGAAATTACATCGGAAAATCCTACTGATTTATGGTATAGTGCTCTAGCAATAAAAGTAGATGGAGAAAATGGCTATGATATTTCTCCTAAAAATGCTAATGATACATTAACGCTTGCCATTAAATATTATTCAGAAGGTGAGCAACCAAGTGATGCAAAAACCATTGATATTACTTTAACTGTTGATGTGGCAAAAAATGGCACATTATCTTGGAGTAAAATGGGTATTTCTACTTATTATCAATATGTGAGATATAAAAGTTTAGGGGCTATTTTAGGCGCAACCAATAGAGACTTTGGTGACAACACAGTCTTAATTGCTAAAACACTAGGTGGATTATTTGTTGGTAAAAACTGGGACGCTGTTGGAGGACCAGTAGCGATATTTACTCAATCATCACAAGTTTTAAAAAGCTATGGTTTTGGTATGTTTATTTATTTATGGGGAGCAATTTCTGTTAACTTAGCAATATTTAATTTATTACCATTCCCAGGATTAGATGGCTGGCATTTATTAGTGGTTATTATTGAAGGAATTACGAAAAAAGAAATTCCAGAAAAAGTAAAAAATATTGTTTCCACAATTGGGTTAATTTTACTATTTGGTTTAATGATATTTATTATGGGACGAGACATTATACGACTATTTTAGTGTAATAGGTTTTTTGATTTATGGAAGACAAAGTATTTGAAAGATTTTTAAAAGGAATGAACATTACTAATCTCGAAGACTATGATATGTCTTTTGATTTATGTGAATGGAGTCCAATAAAAATTAATAATGAAAAAATATTAACTATGGTTATAAGAAAAGAAACACCATGGAATTATGAATTACTAAGAAAGTTTTTAGGATCACTAAAAAATATCACTACATATAAGTATACAATTCATTATACTTATGACTTAAATCCAAATGCCGAAGATGTTTATCATTTATTAACTGATTGGTATTTTGCCAATTTCGGTATTGCTTTTTTAGAAGATTATAAATTTGATGAAAAGAAGTTAATTATTCAAGTAGATGATATAGTTTCTGTTACTAATAAATTAAAAGGATTTGTCGATTTGTTAGATGTTATTAATTATGATGATGCATTTGAAATAACTAACAAATCTATTCAATCGGGAGAAACTATTTTAGAAGAAACTGAAACTATTGATGATGACGATGATGAAGAAGAAATTGATGAAGATGAAGCATATCGTTTAGAGATGGAGCGCCGTAATCAAGAACGTTTAGAAGCAATGAAAGATGCTGTTGATAACTATGAGCCTTTTAAAGAAAAGAAAGATAGTAGTGGCGGATTTGGAAAATATGCAAAATTTTGTATTAAAAATATTGATACAAATTCTGAAAATATTGATTTTGACGCCAAAGTATTTTCTTATGAAGAACGCAATACGAAGAAGGGAACAATTATTGCTACATTTGGTGTTGCGGACGCTACAGGAGCAATCCACGTAAAAGTATTTGAAAATGCTAAATATTTTACAAAAGAAAAAATTCAAGGTATTAAAATTGGCGCCAATATTCGTATTAGAGGACACGCTGAATATGATACTTTTGCCAAAGAATTAAATGTTACCGCACGTTTTATTGATTTACTTCCTCCTGATGAACCAAGAAAAGATGAAGAGGAAGAAAAACGTGTGGAATTACATTTACATACAAAAATGTCCACTATGGATGGTGTTACTAATATTGAAGATTATATTGCTTTAGCTCATTCAATGGGACATAAAGCAATTGCGGTTACAGATCATGGGGTAGTTCAAGCTTTCCCAGCCGCACAAAATGCAAGTAAAAAATATGGAAATATTAAAATTCTTTATGGTAGCGAACTTTACATGATTGATGATGAAGTTAATGCCATTAGAAATCCTTGTGATTTAGAACTTAATAAAGCCACTTATGTGGTATTCGACTTTGAAACAACGGGTTTATCAGCAAGATATGATGATATTATCGAGTTTGGTGCCGTTAAGTTTGAACAAGGACGTGTCGTGGATTCTCGAGATATATTTGTTGATATTAATAGACCTCTATCAGAAAAAATTAAAGAATTAACTGGCATTAATGATGCCATGCTAAAAGGACAAAATTCCTTAGTAGAAGCAATTCACAAAATTCGTGACTTTGTTGGTGATGCGATATTAGTATCTCATAACGCGGACTTCGATATTGGATTTTTAAATGCTGCTTGTAAGAAAATTAATGAGCCAATATTTATGAATCCAGTTGTAGATACTTTAGCTTTAGCTAGATTTCTATTTCCAGAATCTCGTAACCATCGTTTAGGAACATTATGTCGTAATATGGATGTTGTTTATGATGAAGATGCCGCCCATAGAGCGGATTACGATGCTAGTGTAACTAATGAAGTATGGCAAGCTATGATTGCGGTTTTAACAAAAGAAAATGCCCATTTAACACATAAAGATTTAGCTAATCTTAAAGCAAGCGATGAACATTATAAACATTTAAGACCAGTGCATGTCGTGGCTTTAGCTAAAAACGCTGCAGGTTTAAAAGATTTATTTAAAATTATTTCATTTTCACATATAAATTATTTTGCTAACGTACCAAAAGTACCACGCAGTTTGTTGGTTCAATATCGTGAAAATTTATTATTAGGTAGTGCTTGTTTTAATGGCGAAGTGTTTGATACTGCTCGAACGAGAACAAAAGAAGTATTACAAAAAGTAGTTAGTTTTTATGACTATATTGAAGTTCAACCAACAGAAAATTATTCATATTTAATTAATATGGGTGATATTAAGAATGAAGAAGAATGTCATCAATATGTAAGAGATATCATTGAAGCTGCGGATGCTGCAGGTAAAATGGTTGTGGCCACTGGAGACGTCCATTATCTTAATCCGGAAGATAAAAGGTACCGTGATGTATTTATTTCCGCAAAAGCAATTGGAAATATTAACCACCCATTAATGCCTTATGCCCGTGAAAATATGGATTATTTTGAAAATCCGGATCAACATTATCGTACAACAAAAGAAATGCTTGATGCATTTGAATATTTAGGAAAAGAAAAAGCAAAAGAAATAGTTGTAACTAATACAAATAAAATTGCGGATATGATTGATGTATTAGAACCAATTAAATCTAAACTTTATACTCCAACTATTGAAAACTGTGAAAACTTATTAAAAGACTTATGTTATTCAAATGCTCATAAAAAATATGGTGATCCATTACCGCAAATTGTGGCTGAACGTCTAGAAAAAGAACTTAATGGTATTATTAATAATGGTTATTCAGTTATTTATTATATTGCTCATAAAATTATTCATAAAGCTAATGAAGATGGCTACATGGTTGGTTCAAGAGGATCAGTTGGTTCATCTTTCGTTGCCACCATGGCGGATATTACAGAAGTTAATGCTTTGCCGCCTCATTATCTATGTCCAAACTGTAAACATAGTGAATTTGAAGGCATTCCTCAAGTATCATCAGGATTTGATTTGCCAGAAAAAGATTGCCCAATATGTGGACATAAAATGATTCATGATGGACAAAATATTCCATTTGCTACATTCTTAGGATTTAATGCTGATAAAGTTCCAGATATTGACTTAAACTTTCCAGGCGATTATCAACCAATCGCACATCTTTATACCAAAGAATTATTAGGAGCGGGAAATGTCTTTAAAGCTGGTACTATTGAAACTGTTGCGGAGAAAAACGCTTATGGTTACGCTAAAGGATATTTTGAAAGAGTCGGACCTAAAATTGGAAAAAGCCTCGATAAAATATCTAAAGCAGAAATTGAATATTTAGCAAAAGGATGTACGGGTGTTAAAAGAACAACTGGTCAACATCCAGGCGGTATTGTTGTTATTCCAAAAGATTATGAAGTTTATGACTTTACTCCAATTCAATATCCTGCTGATGATAAAGAAGCCGCTTGGAAAACAACACACTTTGATTTCCACGCTATTCATGATAACGTTTTAAAACTCGACTTATTAGGCCACGTTGATCCAATGGCACTTAAGATGATGGCGGATACAACGGGAATTGATGTCAAAACTATTCCTTTAAATGATCCAGAAACGTTATCAATATTCTCTAGTGATGTGGCTTTAAAAAGACACTCAAATTATTTACATGAAACTACTGGTGCTTTAGGTATTCCAGAATTTGGTACTAATATGGGTCGTCAAATGTTAAAAGAAACATCACCAAAATTATTCTCAGATTTATTAATTCTTTCTGGTCTATCACATGGTACTGGTGTTTGGGCGGGAAATGCGGAAGAATTAATTCGTAATGGTACTTGTACTTTACGTGAAGTTATCGGATGTCGTGATGATATTATGACTTACTTATCCGCGAAAGGTGTTCCGCCTTTAACATCATTTAAAATTATGGAAGATGTTCGTAAAGGTAAAAAAGTAAAACCAGAATATGAGCAAATAATGCGTGAAAATAATGTACCAGATTATTACATTGATTCATGTAATAAAATTCAATACATGTTTCCTAAAGCTCACGCAACTGCATACGTTATGATGGCTATTCGTGTAGGTTGGTTTAAAGTACATATGCCATTATATTACTACGCCACATTCTTAACTGTTCGTTCAAAGCAATTTGAACTTGAAACTATGATTAGTGGTGAAAAAGCAATCATTAAACGTTTAGAAGAAATTAAAGCAAAAGGCTTTGATGCTTCCGCAAAAGAAGTAGATATTGAAAAAACACTGACAATTTGCTTAGAGATGGCAGAAAGAGGATTCTCATTCTCTAATATTGATTTATATAAATCAGATGCTTCTAGATTCTTAGTAGATGAAAAGAATAAATGTTTAATTCCACCATTTATTGCTATTGATGGACTTGGAGAAGCCGCGGCAGTTTCAGTAATTGAAGCAAGAAAAAACGATAAATTCTTATCAAAAGAAGATTTACTCGCAAAGACAAAATTATCACAAACTCACGTGGCAAAATTATCTGAACTTCATGCTTTAGATAATTTAGCTGAAACAAATCAAATGGATTTATTTTCGTTTTTTAACATTTGATATATAATATAAAAGGCCTTGAGCCTTTTTATCGGGACGTAGCACAATTGGTAGTGCGCTTGCTTCGGGAGCAAGAGGTCGTGCGTTCGATTCGCATCGTCCCGACCATTTAGATTGAATTAGTTCGATTCC
>CAKPAV010000060.1 GCA_934133115.1 uncultured Bacilli bacterium | reverse complement strand
CTGTATCATTGAAAAACCAAAGTGAGAAACCTGATCCTACAACTGCTGCACCAGCTAATACTGGTAATAAACTTCCTACTAAAAATTTCTTTTTCATGCTTTTTCTTCCTCCTATTAATTAAGCGTGAGTATCGCAAATATACCATGGCATAAACCGATTGTCAACTAATTTGCTCACATTTTTTAATTTGGTTAAAAAATATATACAATTGCTTTGCACTGTTCAGTATTAAAATTATGTGATATTTAGTGCTTTTTATTATTTTATTTATAAAATAATAAACAAAATGTGCAAGTGTTCTCCCCCCCCCACAAAAAAATTACTGAATATTAGATAAAATAATTAATACATTAATAAAAAATATGTCGGCATAAACGCATTTATTTATTATCAATAAAATATAGATAAATTTCTTCGTTTTTTCACAAATATTAAATGTAGTATATTTTTATCCTACAAACACGGAATTAATTTTATTATTTGCCTACATTTTTGGATTGCTTTTTATTGATAAATTTCGCTTAAGTTTTATTTAGATAAAGAATGTTATAAAACATTACTAGTGCGCACTTAAGCAAAAAATGTTATTATATTCGTGGAAACTAGATTGACAGCTTAATAATTCTAAAGAGGTGAATACTATGTGTGTCGATAGCCGTTTTATAAAACATGACATAATGATTTCTTATTCGACAAAGCGCGCAATCGCAGCAAACGACATTGCTAATTTGTTAATTGAAAATAATTACGATGTATGGATTGCTCCTAATTCAATACCTAATGGTGTTGATTACATTGATGAGATATATTCCGCTATAGACAATTCCAAAATTATTGTTTTTATTTTGTGTGATGAATCACTTGATTCTAAATGGTGTCAAAATGAACTTATATACGCTATTAAACAAAACAAAAGAGTTTTACCTATACAAATTAGTGATGTAATGCATCCGTACGATAAAATGGGTAAAATACTAAGGCCATTACAAAGAAGTCAAATTCTTCAATTATTTCCTGAATATGCTAAGAAATTATCAGAAGTTCTTGAAAGTGTACGAGTTTTACTAGACAATAACGTCTCTAATATCGTTAATCCTTATCCACAAGATAGTTATGCTTATTTTGAAAATAATGATGTATTTGTTGGAAGAGAAGACGATATTAAAAATATTCATGATTTGCTAGCAAAAAATAGAATTATTAATTTATATGGCATGGGCGGAATTGGAAAAACATCTTTATTAAAACATTTCTTTTCTTTTTATAGTAATTCTGATGCTTATCATAGTATTCATATTTGTAAATATCGTAATTCTATTGAAGACACTATTGCTTCTATTCCATTTAATGGCTTTAATGATGCTAAATTTTTAGATTCTATAATTGATACATCAATTACTAAAACTAAAGCATTATATCAAAGAAAGATGATTTTATTACAAAATCTATCTACAGAGTGTCTTCTTGTTATCGATGGAGCGGATTATATAAATGAAGCGGATCTTCTTCCACTTACTACTTTAGGATGTTCAGTTATTATTTCTTCAAGAAATAAATACAACTTCTGCGTAAGTTATAAATTAAAAGCATTGAATGAAGAATCTTTAATAAGAATGTTATTTGCTTATGCAAAGCAAGAACATTCTGAAAAAGAAGCTAATTACGCTAAGAAAATTATTCAAAAAGTTGGATATCACACTTTAATGATTAAATTAATTGGTAACTACGCTAACGAGATGTGTTATACATTTGAAGAATTATTTAATGATAACTTACTAAACGACTTAAATGAATTTGATAGCGATGAAGAAAAGATATCAACTTTATTTGATTACTCAAAATTAAATGATGAAGAATTATACATGTTAAAAATTCTTGCACTATTCCCGCATGGAATTACAAAAGGTGAACTGCAAAAAATTGATAGAACTTTGCTTAAAAAATGTGCTTCTTTAGTAAAAAAAGGAATTGTTAATGAAGATAACGGTTTTAGTTTGCACCAAATAATAATCGAAAGCGTTATTAAAAACACTTCATTAGATACAAGTTCTTTAAAGCCATTTTTATCTCGATTTATTGATGTGTTTCGTAACATTGGCCTATCCAATAGTGAGTTAATAGCTATTATTAAGCATATAAGCGATGTTTTAAAAGGCGAAGATGAATTAATGGTATTAATACTCCATCGCTTTGGTAATTGCATCTGTGACATTAATTACGCTGATTTATTTCATGTTGATGAAACAACCTATAATAGTCAAGATATGAATTTTTATAATCAAAAGAACGATAATAATGAAAGATTTGAAATGTATGATTTTTCTAACTCTCTAAATACAAGAGCTTATGAATTAGCTCTTAAAATTGATTTAAATGATTATAATTTGATTAGTTATATTTTGTCTTATATTGGTTCTACTTACTTTAATAAAAATGATTATGAATCTGCTTTAAAATATCAACAACTAGCGTTAGAAGAAATTAAAAAAGGCGATAATATTGATTACTCTAATTATATTGTTATTTTAAATAGAATTGGATTAACTGCGATTGAAGTAAATGAGTTAGAAATTGCTAGAGAATCTTTTGCTGAATATATTAATATAATTAATAAACAACATATAATAAACGCTAACTTATCAATGGCTCTATTTAATATTGGTAACACTTATTATAAAGAACAAAATTATGATAAAGCTGAATCTTACTATCTAGAATCTATCAGTAAAAACACTGATAATCCTGAAATATCTTTTGGTTTATCTGAATTATATATGTTGCTTGCTGATATTTATTTAAAAACAAACAAAAAAGAATTAGCTTGTAATTATTATCTAAAAGCAAAACGCATTAAAAATAATATTATCAAAGATAAAGATAAACTAGATAATTTCATTAATAAATATGAAAACTTATATTTATAATTTTGCTTTCGTTATACTTCAAAAAGTTTTATACTAAATCCGAGGTGGATTAATATGAAATATTTAATTATATCTGATATTCATGGTTCTTATTATTATTTAAATAAAGCCTTAAAAGTGTTCAAAAAAGAAAAATGTGACAAAATTCTTATTCTTGGTGATGTCTTATACCATGGTCCAAGAAATGATTTACCAAAGCAATATGCGCCTAAAAAGATTATTCCCTTATTAAATGAACTCAAAGATAAAATCATTTGTGTTCGTGGTAATTGTGATGCTGAAGTTGATCAAATGGTTTTAAAGTTTCCAATAAGAAAAGGAAAAGAAATTGATGATAATATTACCGCTTATTTAACACACGGGCATAAAATTAATCCGCAAAATCCGTATAAAAAGAAAAAAGTCGATGTTGTTTTATTCGGGCATACTCATATCCACGAGATAACAAATGTAGATGGCGTTACATATATTAATCCGGGATCTATTTCTATCCCAAAGGGCGATAAAATCAACTCTTACGCTATATGGGAGAATAATACGATTGGTATTTATAACTTATTGACCGGTGATAAATTAATGGAGTATACAAAATAGTGCAAATTTGCACTATTTTTCTTTTCAAATTAGAACTAATAATTTTGAAATAATATTTTTCATATTTGTTATTTTTTAGTCGATTAAAACACATGATTTTAACCAAATTAAAAACTGCGGAAGTACTTAAATTAAGTTTCCACAGTTTTTTAATTAAACAGTTTAATCTACATTAATTGGCATCTACTAATTCTATGCCACATTCAGAAACAATTTGAATATCACGGAAGTTATATGTTTGCCATCCTAATGCTTGTTGTTTATATGTCACTTCAATAGTATTTTCGCCTTCTACAAAGTTAAACTCTCCTAATAATAGTTGAACATATTGTGTCCACATCTCACCAGCTGGAATAACTGCAGAAGATGATATAACTGTGCCATTAATTTTAATTTCATAAACATCTAAGAAATTACGTGCAGCACTATGACATGATACAGTTGATGAAAGTTTAATAGCTCCCGCCTTATCTGAATTAAACTTATAAACAATATGCGCACTATAAGTTCCATCGGTTCCTACACAGTTTTCACTTGTGTTTTTAGTTCCTTGGTCCACTAATGTCTTATCATCTGCAGCATTAAATGTATAAGTTTGTGTTGCTCCAGCAATAGTAATAACGCATGTTGCTTTTTTAGTGTTATCAACTTTAGAAGTTGCAGTTATTTCTACTGTTCCATTTTTAATTGCTTTAACAAGGCCATTTTTATCAACTGTAGCAAGCGTTTCATCACTTGATTCCCAAGTAACATTTTTATTTAAAACTGTGTCTGGTGCGATAGTTGCAGATAATTGTAATTCATCTCCAACTTTCATTGTGGCTTCAGATTTATTTAAAGTTACACTATCAACACTTTGATTAGCATTTAGTAATGTAAGTGTTGATTCACTTTCTAATGAAATACCTTTATAGTTATAAGTCCAGCCTTGAGAAACAACCCATTCATAAGAGAATTCTATGACATTTTCACCTTCAATTACATCTATTTCACCTAAGTTATATTCCATATAACTTCCCCATTGATTTCCAACTGAGAAATTACCTTGTGGAGTAACGCTCACGTCATTAACAGTCATATTATAAATTGAAGAAATAGCTCTTCCATCAGGACTAGCAGATAATGTGGCTTTTAATGTGGCCTTACCCGCTTTGTCAGCATTAAATTTAGAAACAATTCTAACAGTATCAAAACCGATTGCGCCAATCGCACCTTCGGCATCGTGATTTCCATTTGTAGCAACATTAGCGTCATTAGCTAATATTGTTAAAGTATGCTTTTCTGCAGGTCTAGGAGTTTCTGTTAATGTAATAACATTATAAGAAGTAATACCAATCGAACGGAAATTATAACTTTGCCATGTTAGGGCTTGTTGTAAATATGTGAACTCAATTGTATTAGTTCCTTCCACTACTTCAAATGAACCAAGAGCAACATTAGTATATCCAGTCCACATTGCACCAACTGGGATTATTCCTTCACTATTTTGGGTAACACCATTAATTTTTAATGCATAAACGTCAGTAAATTTTCTTGCTGCATCATGTGATGATACTATAGCAGATAAGTTTATTGTTCCTGCCTTATCTGAATTAAATGTGTAAACAATATGCGCACTATAATTGCTAGAAACACCAACGCAATTTTGTTCTTGATTTTTTTCTCCAGCATCAACTAAGACTTTATCATCAATTGCATCAAATGCATAAACATTTTGCTTGGTTGTTACTGTGATTTCACAGGTATCTTTAATTTCCTTATTATATTCACAAGTTGCGGTAATTGTAACTTTTCCAATACCTTTGATAGTTACAGTACCTTCTTTATCTACAGTGGCAATACCATTATCACTTGATTCCCATTTGATGAATTTGGTTGATGCTTCAAGAGGCGCTACCGCGGCGGTAAGTTTTATTGTTTTATCTACTTCAAACTCTGTTGATAATTCTTTTTGATCAAGAGTAATAGAAGTCATTCTTACTGGTTCTTCTTTGTTTTTAAATACTAATGTTTGCGGAGCATGTAATTCTAATGATTTAAAGTTGAATGTTTGCCAATCAGTAAGTGATTTATCATAACTAATAGTAATAGTATTATCTCCTTTATTAAGATGATATGTTCCTACAGTAATCTCACTATAATCACCCCAGCAATTACCTACTTTAGTATAAGCATTAGAAGATACTTTTTCGTTATTTAAAGTAATGGTGAATATATCTGTTAATTTGAAAGCTCGTGTATTAGCGGAAACATTAATACCCATTTCAAAGTCAGATTCTCTTTCTGCATTAATAACATAATTTATAGTTACTAAAGCATCTTCTCCTTCAAAACCAACAATATCTTCTCTTAAATTTTTAGTTCCTGAAGTTACAGACGCATCAATTCCGTTAAATGAATAATCTTCGTAATTAGATTCAACAGTAACTAAACATGTTTCTTTAATTGAAAAATCACTTAATAGTTTTGCGGTAATTGTTGCGCTACCTGCTTTTAAAGCTTTTAATTTTCCATCTTCTACTGAAACTACACTAGCATCAGAACTATCCCAAATAATCTCTCCTTTAGCGCCACTAGGCATGAATGATACTTCTAATTTTTCTTCTTTATGATCATCTAAATTTAGTTTTACTTCATTCTTATTTAATTTTATACTTGTTACTTTAATATCACTTAAAGTTACGGTAATAACCACATCTTTTTCTGGCATAGTAAATGAATATGCTCCTGAAACTGCTTCTAATTCTTGATCATTTACCACTACTTTTGCTACTGATTTAGAAGAGTCAGTGACATTAATAATAAATGTCACTTTGTCTCCTACTTTATAGCCTTCACTTTCTAAACCACTAATGGTATAGTCTGTGCTTTGAGCATATGTAACTTTATACTTATGGTTTTCATCTTTTGCTGATGTTGATGTAGAGTTGCTTATACTATTACTTGTAGATCCGCTAGCCTTATCGTTATTACATGATACAAGTGCACATAATGATAATAATGCACAAATACTTAAAATCGTCACTTTAGACTTTTTCATTTTTATTTTTCCTCCTAAATTTAATTAGCCCAAGTTAATTTTGCCGAGTCAGTTTGGAAACGAATTGAACGGAAGTTAAATGTTTGCCAATCTACCGGGCGATAAGTAAACTTAATAATATTTGTTCCAGCTTTTAATTCTACTTTACCAAGATAAATTTCGGTATAATCAGACCACATACCTCCGATTGGAGTTTGTGTATCAGAATGATAATTAGTGCCATTAATTGTAGTTTGATAAGCATCTGTGAATATTTCTGGACTTGGTTTACTTGACATCTCAACATAGAAATCAACAGTCTCTGCTTTATCAGATTTAATATAATATGCAAATTCAACGTGATCACCTAAATTAGCGTCCCAGCCAATACAATCCTCAGTTTGATTTTGTTTTGATCCGCTATTAATGATTTCTACTTTTGAATCAATTGCTTTAAATGTGTAAGATCCTTCGATAACTACAGTCGGCTTTTCTACAAGTTTTAACTCATCTTTTCCTTCCAAAGTAATAGAACGGAAATTAAATGATTTAGCAGGATCATTTTCAATATATTTAAATGTAATTTCATTAATACCTTTATTTAAGGAAATTTGGCCAACTTCAACATCGCCATATTCAAACCACGTTGTACCAATATCTGTTTGAGTATCACTCATATATTGTTCACCATTAATGAAAGTACGATAGACATCCGTAAATGTCTTCATTTCTGGATTCTTTGATATTTCCGCAATTAATTTATAATTAGAAGCTTCTGGTGCTTCAATATAATAAGAAATTGTTAATTCTAAGCCAGCACCTACTGTGCCAACACAGTCTTGGTCTTCGTTATAAACACCATTGTAGAATACTTCTTTTTCTTTAATACCAAAATGATTTTTCTTTTCATTTGGTTTTGTACTACCGCCATCCACAATATTATCATCATTGAGCTTTTTAAAGTTCTTTACGGATGTTGTAGCTGTAATAGTCGATATACTAATAAAAGCGATACAACAAACCGTTAATCCAGATATAGAAATAATATTATTCTTTTTAGGATTATCTTTCATTTTTTGAAGTTTAGTTTCTTTATCTTTGTTTTTATTTTCATCATTACGATGAAGGAAGAACGCAAATGCCGTACATGCAAATAATAAAGCAGTAATAATACCAACTACTAAACAAGCAACATTTAAAGCTGTTTTCCACTTAGGAACAACTTTAATGATTTGCGTATTAGAAGAAACACCATTCATTAAAGAAGAATGCAAGAAAGTATATAAATAACGATGTGTTGATTCTCTAACCGCTTGACAAACTTTAGCGTTATTAGCGTAATTTGCCCATTGCATATTAGGTGCGCCATCCATCCAGAAATCGACACCAGCGATAACTGCTTCTGCACGCGCTTCGCTTGTGGTCATATATTCTTGGTTAAAGGCCGAATCAGTTTCAACAAATCCTTTAAATCCCCATTCTTGTCTTAAGATTTCATGCATTAAGCCATAGTTAGAACCACCATATATACAACCCAAACGAACAAATGAAGCCATTAATGCGCCTGTTTTACCTTCGGTAACACCAATTTCAAATGATTTTAAATATATTTCACGTGCTGTTTGTTCATTTAAGAAAGTAGCATCACCGCAACGATTAATTTCTTGATCATTGAAAGCAAAGTGCTTAACAGTTGTAACAACACCCACGCTTTGAATTCCTTGTACTTCATTAGCAAGAATCATTCCGGAAATATAAGGATCTTCTGAGAAACATTCCCAGTTTCTTCCACCATAAGGAGTGCGATGCGTATTACAAGTTGGAGCATATAATTGATGAACACCAGCATGGAAACATTCATGTCCAAATGCTTCTCCTAATTCTTTAACAAGCTTTTTGTTCCATGTTTGAGCCATTAATGTTTCATTAGAGAAGCCCATTAATGTACCAAATGTAGGATTATTAGTTCTTACAC
>CAKPAV010000059.1 GCA_934133115.1 uncultured Bacilli bacterium | reverse complement strand
GAGTTATTGCTTTTGCTTATAAAAATTGTGACAAAATAGATGAAGATAGTATGACTTTTTTAGGATTTGTTGGAATGATTGATCCTCCTAAAAAAGGAACCAAAGAAGCCGTGGATCAATTAAAAAAAGCCGGTATTAAAACAATTATGGTAACTGGAGATAGCCTTGATACTGCCTTTGCTATTGGTAAAAGACTTGGTATAGCAAGTAGTAAAGAAGATTGTATTGAAGGAAAAGAATTTGAACAATTAAAATATTATCAAAAAAAAGAAATAATTCAAAAAAAGACTGTTTTTGCACGTGTTTCTCCTAAAAACAAGATTGATATTGTCGCCTCTTTTCAAAAAGAAGATAATCTTGTGGCAATGACGGGAGATGGTGTTAATGATGCACCTTCTTTAAGAAAAGCAGATGTTGGAATTGCTATGGGAAGGAAAGGAACCGATGTAGCCAAAAGTGCTTCGGATATGATTTTGCTAGATGATAATTATTCTTCAATTGCTACATCAGTTAAAGAAGGTCGAGGAATATATGAAAATATAAAGAAAACCACATTGTTTTTATTATCTAGTAATTTTGCGGAAGTATTAGCCATGCTTTTAGGTGTATTGTTAAATTTACCTATGCCGCTTGTACCAGTTCATATATTATGGATTAATTTAATTACTGATTCTTTACCTGCAATTGCTTTGGGCGTCGATAAAAGTAGTGATGAGATAATGAATGAATTACCACGAAAAAAGAATGAATCGTTATTTGCTAAAGGAGGATATAAAATTTTATTTGGATATGGATTTTTAATTACATTATTAACTTTAATTAGTTTTCTTATTAATCCAATTACGAATGCTATATCAAATTATGGGTGGAATAATTTGGGCGAAAATGTCTATTCGTTATTAACAAACAATAAAGAAATATTATTAAAATCTAGATCATTTGCTTTTGTAACATTAGCAATGTCACAACTATTCCATATGATTGGAATGTCTGATTCTAATAGAGGCTTTATAAGAATACTAAAAAAGAAAAATTATGTTCTTTTTGTAGCATTTTCATTAGGAATATTATTGCAATTTTTAGTAATAAATATTCCATTCTTAAATAATACGTTTCATACAACAAAGCTAGGTATTTGGGAATGGATATTCTTAATTACCGTTAGTTCGATTCCTTTAGTAATGCATGAATTATTAATTAAAAAACATTAATTTTCTTTTCTAGGATAACAATTATTGATGATTTTTGAGGTATCGGGATTAGATTTTAAACTATTTATATACTGACCTTGTGCACCCATCGCAAGCATTATTTGTCCCACTAATTCAAGTAAGTTTCCAAATACATTTTGTTGAGTTGGAGTAAGAGGTTGTGATAATAATATTGCAATCGCAGACCCTAAAAGAGCCATTTCATTAGGAGTAAGGTTTAATAAATATTTGACAAATTTTTGGAGTTGTTCTATTTGCTCTTCATTCATAATATTACCTAATTAAAGTTTATGAAGAAGAGTAACAAAAAAGCACTTACGAATAAGTGCTTAATTTAAAGATTATTTAGAACTTGCGTTTTCTTTTAATAAATCACGAATTTCTTTTAATAATTCAACGTTTTCATCCACGACAGGTGCTGGAGCAGGAGCAGGTTCTTCAACTACTACAGGTTCTTCTTTAACTTCTTTAGTGGCAGGTTCTTCTTTTTTGTACTTGTCTTTAAGTTTTTGTTTAGCTTCATTAGTTTGTTCTTGTACTTTATTGATTGCTTTTACAATGCAGAATAAGACAAATGCGATAATAATGAAGTTGATAATGGCATTAATGAATGATCCCCAGTCAATATAAATAGATTGAGTAAGATCGATTTCAGTAGTTGTATGACCAAGAGCATCTTTTATATACACTTTCTTTAAGTAGGTGTAGATGTTACTTAATGAGTCTTGACCGAATATCAATGCTAAGACCCAGTTAATGACTGGCTTTAAGATGTTGTTGCTTAATGCATTTACAATTGCGGTAAAAGCGCCACCAACGATAACACCAACAGCCATATCTAAGACATTGCCACGAGTTATAAAAGTTTTAAATTCTTTGAAAAATTTCTTCATAAATTTTCCTCCATTCTCGTTATTAATTTTACTATTTAAACAAGGTATTGTCTAGAAACAATATGTAAATTAATGAATAAAATAAGGGTTTTAACTAAGTTTGTTTGATATTATGAAAGTGATAAATGAGTCACTTTTTAACTAAAAAATTTTTATTATTAACATAATTTATTTATTTTGCTACAATTAACTCAGTTGAGGAAATATAAATGACCATTGCAGAGCAATTAAAAAAGAAACGAAAAGAATTAGGATTATCGCAAGAATATGTTGCAGACAAGGTGGGCCTATCTAGAAGAGCGTTAGCTTATTATGAAGCTGGAGAAAGGATACCTAATGCTGAAGTATTATTTTTGTTATGTGATTTTTATGCTATAGATATTAAAAATCTTGTTTTTCAAAACATTGATATAGGAAATACGGAAAGTGTTGTTGATTCAAAAGAAATAATAACCAAAATTGATGAATACTTGAGAGTGGAAAAAGCAAAAAAAGAGTCATTTAAAAAAGGAGTTTTTAATGTTGCATTAATATTGAGCATAATCATCACTATTTTTAGTTTAGTTTTAGTTGCATTAAAGTTTGTTTTAATGTCAAGATATGGATTTTCGTTTTCGGACGCTACCGCTGAAATGTGGACCGCGTTATTTGAGGCGTTAATAAAATTTGTTAATGATCCTGCAGTTAAATTTTTACCAATACTTTCAATTGTGATTGTCTCACTTATCATAATAGGTTGGGCAATTTACTTTTTGATTAAACTAATTAATAAACATAATAATAAATGAACAAAAATGCATAATTTGGAACGAATATACACATAAAATTAGCAATAAATTTGTTATATTGTTAACGGGAGATGAAACTTACTATGTATATTATTTATGTAATACAAGTTATAGCTAGGTGTCTATCAAATTTTATATTTGATATTATTTTGGTTTTGGGTATTGCCTGGCTTATTTTTGCGATTATTCATAGCAAAAAACTACAAAAAGAAAATGATTTAGATAAAATAGAAAATTTTAAGTTAGTTAGATTTATAGTAAGAACTGTTTTTTGGGTGGCAGTAATAGCTTTAGGTGTAATTATTAACGTAATAGCGGGACCTATTCATTTTATGTAGGAGGTTTAAGTGTGGATAAAAAATTTATAAGACTACTAGGATTAATAACTACATTAGGCATATTATCAATAATTGTTTTGTTAATTATAACTATTTGTTTCTTTAATCATATTTCAATTATAGAAATCATTTCGAGGTTAGGATAATGGAAAAGAAAATAAAAACTATTTTACTTTTTGCATTAATTGGATCTTTTGCTGTAATAGATTTAACTATTTTTGGCTTGTTTACTAGTTTGGTTTTACCTAGCGGTAGTCCTACAATGCAAGCTAAATCTATTGAATTAGGCGATTATTTACCTTTTGAAGAAAATTCAAAAATAATAAAGAAAAAAGACAATTTAACTTTAACAGGAGAAAAACCAATTATTGACTCAGCGGCGGCACTTTATCCAATTAGTTCATCGTTTGTTAATGCTATATATGATAAAAAAGATATTGAATATGTAAACGGTAATTATACATCTGCATCTAAATTACAAATGAATAATACTAGAAATTGTTATAAAGGCATTGTTGATGGAAAAATTGATATTGGTCTACTTGCTAAACCATCTGCTCAACAAAAAGAATATGCATCTACAAACAATGTTGAGTTGGTGCTAGAACCAATTGGATATGAATCATTTGTGTTTTTAGTAAATAAAAACAACCCTATTGATTCTTTAACTATTGAACAAGTAAAAGGCATTTATACTGGCAAATATACTAATTGGTCAGAATTAGGAGGATATAATAAACAAATTATTCCTTTACAAAGGAATGAAAGTAGCGGAAGTCAAACTGCGTTTTTATCTTTTATGAATGGTGAAAAAACTATATCTAAATCGTTAAATAGATTTGGTAGCGCGATTGGTTTTTCCTTTAGATATTATGTTGAAGATGTTGTTAAAAATGGTGATGTGAAAATGATTAGCTTAAATGATATTTATCCAAACAAAGAAAACATTCAAAACAAATCATATCCAATTGTATCTAATTTTTATGCTGTTTATAGTTCTAACAATACTAATCCAAATGTAAAAAAGGTTGTTGATTGGATGAAACAAGATGTTGCACAACAAATTATTAATGAAGTAGGATATGTAGGGCTTTAATATAAAGTCGATTAAATGCATTTTTCATAAAATAAGTGCAATTTTGCTATATTTATTTGTAACAATAAAAAATCCGCTAGTTCGCTAGCGGTTTTTTATTATTCATCGACTTCAATTTCTTTTATGTTAAATTCATTTCCTCTAAGTAAATAAGTATGTTCTGATCCACAATGTGGACAAATCTTACCATATTGGATAGTAGGATAAGTTCTTTGACAATCTTCACAATAAGTTATGGCATCGATTGTTTCAATTTTAAGCTCACAATCTTTAAGCAACTCATGTTTTGTAATAGCCCATTTCCAGCAATCAATTAAATACTTAGGAATTACAGTGGATACTTCACCAATTTCAAGTGTAACAGAATGAACATGATTAACTTTGTTTTCTATGGCTACCTTTTTAACATCATCGATAACATAGAATACAACACCTAATTCATGCATTATTTATTTACTTCTTTCTTGGCTGCTTTTTTAGCTTGTTTTTGTGCTTTTTTGTAGTCTTTGTGCTTTTTGATTGCAACTTTATCTTCTGGAGTTTTCTTAGCAAAGACAATCTTCATTGCACGTTTCATAGCATAAGGTAAGATGTGCTTGAATTTATCTTCAGTCTTAACCATTTTTGAACATTCTGGATGATCTCTTACTAAGTGGATTGCATCAAATTCACATTTTGTAGTACAAATACCGCAACCGATACATCTATTAGGGTCAACAATAGAAGCACCACAACCTAAACATCTAGAAGTTTCAATCTTAACTTGATCTTCAGTTAATGTTAAGTGAGCATCTTTAAATGAATGTTTATAATCAACTTTATCGTTCATTCCTGCTTCTTGTCTTTGAGCCTTGTCATAGCCTTGATTGATGTCTAAATTTTCTTTATCTAATTCGATAAAGTCTCTTCTATTACGACCAATTGTCATATGAGCACCAAATTTAGTTACTTTTACATATCTATGTAATGATTCAGCAGCACATTTACCTTGTTCGATAGCGTCAATAACAAATGCAGGACCAGTTAAGACATCACCACCAACGAAGATGTCAGGATCTGTTGTTTGATATGTTAATTTATCAGCGATAATACGTGGAGTATTAGGAACGAATTCTACTTGAGTTCCTTTTAATAAGTCGCCCCAAATTGTTTTTTGACCAATAGCGAATACGATATTTTTAGCTTCGATTTCCATTGTTTCATTTTCATCATAGGTAGGAGCAAACTTACCTTCAGCGTTTTTAACACTTACACATTTCTTAAATATAATTGATTTAATAGTGCCATCAGTATTTTTAACAATTTCTTTTGGCCCCCAAGAATTTAAAATTTGAATGTCTTCTTCTAATGTTTCAGAGATTTCTTCTTTAGATGCAGTCATTTCGTCTCTTTTTTCTAAGCAAACCATGCTAACACTTGATGAACCAAATCTTTTAGCGGTTCTTGCACAGTCAACAGCAACGTTACCGCCACCAACGACAATAGTAGGACCATTTAATTTTTTGTTTTGATTTTCAGTGGCATTATGTAAGAAATCAACAGCAATTTCAACGCCTTTAGCATCTTCACCAGGAATACCTGGCAATTTTCCGCCTTGACAACCAATTGCGATATAGAAAGCTTCAAATCCTTGCTTTTTAAGTTCTTGAATAGTAACATCTTTACCAACTTCAACACCGCACTTAATTTCAACGCCTAAATCTTTTAATATTTCAATTTCGGCATCAATTACATCTTTTTCAAGTTTATATGAAGGAATACCATAAGTCATCATACCACCTGGACGTTTTGATTTTTCAAACACAGTTGGCAAATAACCAATTGTAGCAAGATAATACGCACAAGCTAATCCCGCAGGACCAGCACCGATAATAGCAATCTTTTCATCCCAATGTGTTCTTGGATGTTCATTAGCAGGAGAAGAAGCAATTACGACAGGTGGAACATATCTTGTTTCGGCTTTTAAATCTAATTCCGCTAAAAATTTCTTAACGGCATCAATAGCAACAGGTTTATCAAGAGTGCCACGTGTACAAGCATCTTCACATCTATGATTACATACACGTCCACAAATAGCGGGGAATGGATTATCTTTTTTAATTAAAGCAAGAGCTTCTTGATATCTTCCTTGAGCAGCCATTTTTAAGTAACCTTGAACAGCAACGTGAGCTGGACAATTTACTTTACAAGGTGCAGTACCAGTGTCATAGCAATTTTTTCTATCGTTATCACGGTAATCTTCATCATATTGTTCTGGTCCCCATTTAACTCTATCTGGTAAAGGTTTCTTTGGATAGTTAATAGGACCATTCTTTGTACAAATCTTTTGACCTAATTTAACAGCACCAGCGGGACAATATTCAACACACTTACCACAAGCAACACAGTTTTTTGAATCAACTTTTGCAGTGTAAGCAGACCTTGATAAGTTTGGTGTATTAAATAATAAAGATGTTCTTAAAGCGTTACAAATTTTTACGTTACAGTTACAAATACCAAAGATTTTGTTATCACCATCGATATTAGTAATTTGGTGAACGAAACCATTTTCTTCCGCTCTTTTTAAAATAGCGATAGCTTCATCAACTGTGATATCGTGTCCTTTTCCAGTTTCACGGCAATAATCAGCAAAGTCACCAACACCAATACACCATGCGCCAGGTTCATCAGCGCAACCTTCTTCTAATACGCCTCTAGATACACGGCATGAACAAATGCCAACACCAATATGACCTTCATATTTCTTTAACCAATAAGATAATTTTTCAATATCCATAGCTTTGTTTTCCATAGATATAGCTTTTTCTACTGGAATAACGTGCATACCAACACCAGATCCTCCTGGTGGAACCATTTGGGTAATACCATCTAGTGGAATGTAAGTCATTCTTTCAAAGAATGAAGCAAGAGCAGGGTGATCTTTAACTCTTTGATCATTCATGTTAAATAATTCTGCACTACCTGGAACAAATAGTGGAAGAATATATCTTCTTTCTGATTGAGGAGCGGTTCTTCCATTATGGTCATAATGATAACCATAATCATATTCTAATAAGCCGATAAAACTCATTTCGTCTAATAGTTTTTGGAAACTTTCTTTATCTTCATCTTTCACATTGTTTAATTTGACTAATTCGGCAAAAGTATATGGATGTCTTAAATCCATTTTTAAGGCAATATCCGCCATTTCATCAGTAACGATTTCAGCAAGTCCCCAATATTCTGGGTCTTCAACTTTTACCCCTTTTAATTTGTGAGCAAAAACATCAGTAATTTTTTTACCAAGAGCGATAATTTTTTTGTTTGGCTCTTTGTCTGTCATATGAGGTGGTATGACAACTTTACTCATTTCTGGCATAATAATTCTCCTTTAATACTTAATTGCAATATGTATACATTTAATTTTATTAAATAATTAATCGTTTGTAAATAATAAATCATGAGCAATTATCGAGAAAAATAGCGATTAGAAGGAAGTTTTATGAAAATTGGTGTTTTTTTACCGATTTTGTTTTATTATATACACGTAGAGGTGAGAATATGGCAAATTATAAGGTCATTGAAATTAAACAAAGTGTATTTAGTTCAAATGAAAAAGAAGCAAATAATTTAAGAAAAGAACTTAAAGAAAAAGGAACATTCTTATTAAACTTAATGTCTTCTCCAGGATCAGGAAAAACAACAACTTTAACAGCAGTTATTAATGCCTTAAAAGACAAACTTAATATTGCAGTGATGGAAGCTGATATTGATGGTGAATGTGACGCTAATACAATCGAGAAAAAATGTGGCGTTGAAGTAGTTCAACTTCATACTGGTGGTATGTGCCACTTGGATGCAGATATGACTAAACAAGGCTTAAATAGTTTAGAGGGCAAAAACATTGACTTAGCAATATTAGAAAATGTTGGTAATCTTGTTTGCCCTGCTGAGTTTGATACAGGATCAAGTAAGAATGCAATGATTCTTAGTGTACCAGAAGGTGATGATAAACCTTTAAAATATCCATTAATGTTTACTATTAGCGATTTAGTAATTATTAATAAGATTGATACTTTGTGTGTATTTGACTTTGATATTGAAAAAGCAAAAGAAAGAATTCTAAAACTAAATAAAAACGCCACGATTATTCCAATTTCTGCAAAGACAGGAGAAGGAATTGATAAAGTAGCGGAATGGTTACTTAATCAAGTAAATAGTTGGAAAAAGTAAATAATGGAGACCATTGATAAACAAAAAATATTGATGGTCTTTTATTG
>CAKPAV010000058.1 GCA_934133115.1 uncultured Bacilli bacterium | reverse complement strand
GCAAAATTAAATAAATTTGTCATCGCTACAAGAGATAAAAAAATATATTTCGCTAATGAAAACGCTGGAAACATTACTGTTGATAGTACTTCTTACTCGGTAAAGTTAGATGCAAACTATGCATTTAATGACATAACATCCGATGATGAATATATTTATGTTATTGGTGGACAAGATAATGTAACTCAAGCATGTATTTATGTTTATGACTGGAATGGTAATTATGTTACTAAAGTTATTACTAATGCTGCGAATGAAAAATTTACATCAAATGTAAATATTCAAGGAATGATAATTCATAACAATCATTATTATATTTCACTTTCAAGATTTAATAACGAAGGACTCTTTATTTATGAATTATTATTTAAACAAACTAGCAGTATTGAATCTAAATATACTTTTGATGAAGCTGTTGAATATATGAACTTAGCAAATAAATCAGAAGAAGATGTAGTTGTTGCTAATTATAAACAATTAAATGAAGCACAGATTATGGAAAAAATTAAAGTAGAAGATAAAGACATGGAATTCTTTTCATTAAGAGGAGCGGCAATTGATGGTAATTATCTTTACTTACCTTTAAATAATAATGGCGCAAAAAACACTATAATTGCAAAATATGATTTAGCAGCAAACAAAGTTATTAAGTATTCTGATGTCCTTGTACTTGGGGCAAATTCATCTTGGGGTAAAGATCCAGGAAGTCTATTTATAGTAAATGATACAATTTATGTAGTTAAAAAAGATGGCTTATTAGCATTAGATAAAGAATTAAATGTAGTTGAAAGCAAATTAAATATTGATTTTGGTAATACAGCAAACAATTTACTTTCTATTCAATATAACGAAAAATTAAATAAATTCGCAATTTTAGATGGATACTACAATTTGTATTTTGCCGAAAATGGGAAAAAAGCGACTTGGATTGCTAAGTTAAAATTTAGTTCCTTTGTTACTGCAATTGAAAGCCTTTCTTCTACAGACAAATACATTTATAGTATTGCTAAAAAAGATGGATTAGCGGGTGCGGAAATAAATGTACTAGATTGGAACGGCAATGTTATAAGAAACAACGTTAAATTTAGTGGTAGCGTCGAATCAAAATGGGTTTCTGACACTTCTTATAATGTACAAAATATCATTGTTAATGGTAGCAAAACATATGTATTAGGCTTGAATTTCGGTGGAACAAAAGGCGCATATATATTTGAAACCACCTTTGGATTTTAGTAAAATTAAAATGGAGATAAAAAATGAAAAAAAGAGTTAAATTAATCGTTAATTTCGCGGGAATGATTGTTCTTGCATCAGCAACAGTCATTGGAAATGTAGTATGTAATATTTTCGAATCACAAATTAATAGTTACTTGTGCCCACCAATTTCTAATAATAAAAGTAATTCTACTGAGAGCGCTAGCGGGGAAGACTTAGTAAAAGAAATAGTGATGGAAGGTGCGGTATTAGCCAAAAATGATGGCGTATTACCATTAAGTAAATCTGACAATAATAAAATAAATATTTTTGGATGGAGTGTTACTGACTGGGTTATGGCTGGTGGAGGATCAGGTACTGTTTCTCCAAAAGATAATGATTGGAATAACACAGTTGACTTATTAAAGGCTTTTGATTTATATGAATATGGAGTTAGTTATAATCAAGACTTAATTGATGCTTATTCTAAATTCCATAAACCATTTCGTAATGTAGGTTTTGGACAAAGCGGCCAAAGAGGTAGAACTGATATTTTTGAACCAAAACTAACTGACAAATCTGTATATAGTGATGAATTATTAGAAAATGCTAAAAATTATTCGGATACGGCTTTATTTGTTATTTCTAGAACAGGTCATGAATCAACAGATGTGAGTCCAAATTATATTAAAATTACAAACACTGAAAAAGAAATGCTTACTTATTTAGGTGAGAATTATAAAAATGTCATTGTTTTAATTAATGCTTGTAACACAATGGTTCTTGATTTTGTTGATACCATTCCTGGTATTGATGCTTGCTTAGTTGTGGGCGCAACAGGAACGCATGGCGCTAGAGCAATACCTTATTTGTTATATGGTGATAGTAGTCCATCTGGACATTTTGCTGATACTTATGCTTATGAGTTAGAAAGTAATGTTAATTATGATTATATTACTAATATTGGTCAATATCCAAATGCAAGTGAATATTTAGGCGATTTAGCAACTAAAAGTGATGCCTATATGGACTTTGCTGAAGGAATATATGTCGGCTATAAATGGTACGAGACCGCGGATAAAGAAGGCATTTGGAATAATGCTAAATACACTCGTAAAGTATTAGACAGAGAAGGAAAAGAAGTTACTTTAAATGGTTATGATAGTGTTGTTCAATATCCATTTGGTTATGGTTTATCATATACAAAATTTGAATGGAGTAATCCAGTAATTACTGTTAAAGACAAAAACGGAAAAGAAATAACAAACGGAACATTTACTGATGAAAGTAAAATTACTATTGATGTCACAGTGAAAAACATTGGAGAAACTGCTGGTAAAGATGTTGTTCAAGTTTATTTAACTGCACCATATAAAGATGGACAAATTGAGAAATCTTATGTAAGTTTAGTGGGTTATGAAAAAACTATTAAGTTAGAACCACAAAGTGAACAAAAAGTAAGTATTGAAATTGATCCTAATGATTTTACTTCTTACGATTGCTATGATAAAAATGAAAATGGATTTAAAGGATATGAATTAGAAAGTGGAGATTATGAACTTAAATTAATGACTGATTCACATCATTTAAAAGAAATGTCTAAAAATACTTTTGCTTTAAAAGTAGAAGATACAATTAAAATTAGTAAAGACAAAGTGACAGGTGTAGAAGTAAGTAATAAATTTACTTATCCAACTGCATATGATGGATATTCTTTAGATGGTAATAATGACGATGAAAATGCTAATATTCCATTTATTTCTAGAAATAATCTACCAGATCCTTATGAATTTAAAAGAGGAGAGAATCGTAAAATTACCGCTAGTATTGCTAAAAAAGTAAAAATCACTCAAGAACTAGGTGATGAATGGGATAACGCCACTACAGATGTATTTGGTAAAGAAATTGATCAAACTAAAGAAAAATGGGGACAAACAAATACTTCCTACAAATTAGCGGAAAACGGACGTATTACCGAATTGGGTTATGAATTAGGTGCAAATTATGATGATGCAAGATGGGATGACTTATTAAATCAATTAAAGATTGGCTCTGCAACTAACCTAGTAGGTAATGGATATTCAATTACAAAAATTAATGAAGTTGGTTTACCAAGTTTATCAGCATATGATGGACCACTTCAAATTAAAGGCTATAATCCAGGTGTTGATGGAAAAGTTGGTAATGGTTATACATCTAACACAGTATTAGCTCAAACATTTAATAAGAAATTAGCACTAGAATGGGGCGTTTCTTATGGTACGGATTGCGTTAATTTAAATGTTGCTAGTGCATGGGCACCAGGAACAAATATTCACCGTACCCCAATTGGTGGACGTAACTTTGAATATTATAGTGAAGATCCATTCTTATCTTCAACAATGGTAGTAAATGCTATTACTGGTTTACAAAGAACAGGTACTTTCCCTTATTTAAAACACTTTGCATTAAACCCAACCGAAAATCACCGTAATTATTTATATAACTGGTGCACGGAACAAGCATTAAGAGAAACATATTTAAAATCTTTCCAAAAAGCAATTGAAGTTGCAGATTGTATGGGACTTATGACTTCTTATGGAAGAATTGGAATTTGTTATACTGGTGGTAGTGAAGCTCTTATTGAAGGAGTGGCACGCCAAGAATGGGGATTTAAAGGTGTAATAGTAACTGACTATTCTTACGATAATAAGTTCATGAATATTGACCATGGCTTACGTGCTGGTAATGACTTAGGTATGGGCTCGAAACTTAATTATATGGGTGCAGATTATAGTTTCAATTATAGTGATAGTGCAACACCAAGAATTCAAAAGCAACTTAAAAAAGCTGTTAAACATGCATGCTTTGCTTATGCACATACCCAAGTAATTAATAAAAATTGGAATGAGTATATTAAAGATCATCCAGATGAAGGTAAGACTATAGATAGTGCAGTTATCATTGATTCTTGGAACTGGTGGAAGCCAACTATTGTCGCATTTGATATTATGGTTGGATGTGGCATAGCTATTTGGGCTTATGAAACAATTCGTAAAAAAAGTTGGTTTGAAGGTAATAAGGAGGATAACACAAATGAATAAGAAAAAGATTATTGAAAAAGTTGTTATTTCTTCAGTTGTGGCAATTTGTGCTGGTGTTGCTATGGGACAAGTAATTAGTTCCAAAGTTGCTTACGATAAATATCGTTCTTCATTGGAAGAAGCAGAAAAAAATCGTGTTGGCAATCCAGAACTTGATTCTATTAGTGTTAAGTTAAAAGATGGTATTGGTTACTTTAAAAACGGCAAAGCTTCACCAAATAAAGATGATTTTGAAGTGCAAGCTAACTTTACGGTTAAAAACGGAGAAGATTATTCTTCTAATTTAACAAGTAAACAATTCAATATGGAAGTTAATAAAGATTTTGCTAATAATGGTGGAGAAATTAAATTCACATATTTAACGAAAGAAACAACAATTAATGTATCTTTAAAAGATGTAATTCCAACTAGTTTAACTGTAACTAAAAATCCGAATATTATTAATTATGAAGAAGGCAAAACATTTGATCCTACTGGTATGGTTGTGGAAGTTTTATATAATGATGGCTCAACATTAAGTATTGATGCTTCTAAGTTAGTAGTGGACACTACAACACCTTTAAAAGTTAGTGATAAATCTTGGAATATTTCTTATAAATTTAATGGTGTTACTTTAAACGGAAAAGTTAATATTTCTGTCTTGAAAAAAGGCGAATTTAGTGATGGAAAACTTATTGGTATTACTGTTTCAGCAGGTAAAGCGATAGCTTTTGCTGATGAACCAAGAGCTAATAGTAATTTAGATGATTTAGTTGTAATGGGTCAATTTGATTCTGGTAACTATGTACAATTAAACAAAGATCAATATGATATAGCGGATAAAGAAGTTATTGTTGATTTTGGTAAAAAAACTAATTTATCAATTTGCGCCAAGGACAATGCACAAGTATTTTGTGAAGTTGAAACAGAAGTTGTTAAACGTAATAAAGGCGAGAATGCTGTTATTAGTGGCGGTAATGTTTTATCCGCAACTACTTATAATTTCGTTAATAATGAATATGTTCCAAGTAATGTTATTAATTATGTCGGTAATTTAAGCGATGGATCAACATTAAAATTTAATTTCCAATCTAAAAGTTATATTCGTGCTTCACTTAAATTAAGAGTGGCATCTAATTATTTATTACTTGATGGAACTAACTATCATACAGAAGAATTACAACTTAATAAATTATTAGACGTTAATGTTAACGGCGCTTCAAAAATAATTTCCAAAGATAAAATTATTGAGCGTGTTGGTAATTCAAGCGACAAAAATAAACCATCCCAAGTTTATTATGATGTAGTTCTTAATGATGTATTTATTAAAGGCGGAAATAACACAATTACCTTAAGTATTAAAGATAGTGGATTACGTAATTATGATGACACAATGGCTTCTATTAACATTGATTACCTAGATGTAATAATGCTAGAAGATAAATCAATTAGTTTAGGTGAATATAATCAAATTACAACATCTAATAATCTAACTAAAGTAATAAATGCTAACAAATATTATGAAACAGATAAAAGTTTGGCACTATTAGCTAATAAAGATATACAAGGTGGATGTAGTGATGGTGAATATGGCTATTTCGCCACTAGTGGATTTGGCGGTGCTGGTACAAGAATTGTTAAATTTGATTTTACTACTAATGAAGTTATTAAAAGTAGTGGAGAAGTAGATATTGGTTATGTTAAAGGTAAATGGCTAACTGATAGTAGTAACTATAATAAATTATTCTTTGAAAATGGAAAAATCGGAATATTTACTTTGGATAATAAAGTTTCTTATTACGATTCTACTACTTTAGAATTATTGGAAAAAGGAGTTGCTTTAGGTAGTAATAGCATTGATGCATCTTACAATGAATTTATTGAAGAGTATGCTGTTGTTGATAAATCATTTAATCTAAAATTCTACAATAAAGACAAAAACACAATTATTGATAAAGGTGTAACACTTAAATTCAATAAAAGTGGTTATACATTCCGTTCTATTTCTAGTGACGAAGACTATATTTATGCTGTTTATCGTGACAATAACGAGTCGGTTACTACGGCATTAATTGAAGTTTACGATTGGAATGGAGTAAGAGCTAAAGATGACTTAGTTATTGATTGTTCAAATGGCTTATCTCAGTCCAATAATCGTACAGTTCAAAATATGGTATTCGTTAATGGAAACACTTATTTAGTTGGACGTGCTTATAGTGGAAATAATAGAGGTATGTTTGCTAGCAAATTAACAATGTCATTAAATGAATTTTCAACATTTGATACTAGTTTATTAGGTGGATATGTTCAAAATGTTATGAAAGAAGGAAAAGATCCAGCATTTACTAATCAAGTTTTAAGTAATTCTATTGCAATAAGTAAAGAATATAATGGTAAAAATGTAAACTTATTCTCTGTTGAAGGTGGATGCAGTGATGGAAAATATCTTTATTACGCTTTAACTAGTAACGGAAGACAATATGTTGCAATCGTTAAATATGATTTAGATAAAAATGAAGTAATTGCTTCTTCAGATGTTCTTCAATTGTTTGAAAAATCAAGTTGGAGGGAAGATTGTAACTTATTCTATCAAAATGGTTTGATTTATCTAATCAATAATGAAAATGATACGATGAAAGCATTTGATTCTAATACATTAACGTTAAGAAATGATATAAGTGCAATTAAGTTTGGTGATGAAAATTCAAATTATAGTAAAATAACTTCAGTTGGATATAATGAATCTACTAAGAATTATGTCTTTAGTATTGGTGGAAAAATGTACATAACTGATGAAGATAAGAATGTTACCAACACTATTTCGCTAAAAGCAGAACACACAAAAGATTTCTTTAAAGATTTTGCTTTGGCTCCAGATAGTGGTGCGGCGTTCCAAACTTTATATGCGGATAACGGATATATCTATGCATTATTCAACCATAATGCTTGGTTAGCTAGTGAAATTCAAATATTTGACTGGTCAGGTAATAAAATTAAAACCGTTACTATAGAAGTTGACACTAACGATGTTTTAAATAAAGCAAATGGATCATATAATATCCAAAATTTAGTCGAATTAAACGGCAAGTTATATCTAAGTGTCTTATCTTTTGGTGGTAATAAAGGTTTATATTTATACGAAATAAGTTATAAATAGTTCTTACAAAAGATGCGTTACATAAAAGTGATGCATCTTTTTAAAAAACTTAGATTTAGCTATGAAAATGTGTTACACTAGTGCAGGAGATTTAAGTTATGAAATATTCCTTATTAGCGGTCGATATGGATGGAACATTATTAAATAGTAATAAAACTATTGATGAAGACACAATCAAAGCGATTAATAGATTAGTTGACAATGATATTTTATTTGTTATTGCTACTGGACGTGCGCCACGCGCTATTTTAGAATATAAAAACATTATTTTTAATGCTCCAATAATTTCTTATAATGGCGCATTAGTAATTGATGCTAAAACGCAAAAGATACTATATGAAAAAACTATGCTTTATGAAAGTGCAAAGTTAGTTTATGAACTAGGAAGTAAATTAAATGCGACAATGTGCATTTGGGCTAATAATATTTTATATACTAATGCCGCAAATGAATTTATTGATTATTATAAATCTATTTATAAAATTGAACCAATTTGTGTTCATGATTTTTCTATTTTAAAAGAAAAAAATATTACAAAAATCGTATGGCTAGATAAACCAATTAACATTGAAAAATTTAAAGTAATTTGTGAAGATAAATTAAAAGTAGTGAATAGTTTTGTATCTGCACCTTATCTTTTGGAATTTGTCGATATCAAAGCGACTAAAGGAAATGCTTTAAAATTTATTGGAGAACTTTATCACATCTCGCAAAGTGAAATTGCCGCTATCGGGGATAGTTATAATGATTTAAGCATGATTGATTATGCTGGCTTAGGAGTGGCAATGGATAATGCTTCTTTAGAAATAAAAAAACACGCTAATTACATTACGCTATCTAATGATAAAGGCGGAGTAAAACACGTTATTGATAATATTATTTTAAATTTCGAACATATAAAATAAGTTGAAAATTGCAAAAATAGCACTTGATTTAAATTAATAAAAACTAAAGATACTTCTATGGTTGCTTGAAAATTAACCTTATTTATTATTAAACTATTATATAGTTTACACATTAAATATCTATATGATAAACTTATGTTATAAAACGCATTAACATAAGTTTATTTTTTTGTGCTTGCGTTTGTTAAAAAGGAGAGATGACTATGGTCTATAAAATCTTATCTATTGTTTTTTTAATAGGTGTGTTAAGCGTATTATTTATTACAATTTATAATGTAATAAAAAAACGCAA
>CAKPAV010000057.1 GCA_934133115.1 uncultured Bacilli bacterium | reverse complement strand
TTAGAAGGAGCCCCTATTGATGCTGGTGTATATGCATTAGTTTATGATACCGAAGAAAACGATTCTTACAATTCTATTCATGGCTGGGTAATATTCACTATTATTTATGATGGTGGTTCATTTGTTAAAGAATGGCACAAATTACGTGCTGAAGGTGGAGAAGATGGAATTTGTGCTTTCATCAATGATGCAAATGGAAAACTTTCTACTTTACTTGATCGCTATAATAATTTAACAAATGAAGAAAAAACTTGGGTAAATGCTCAAGAAGATATCGAAGGTGTTACTATTGGTGAATCGATTACTTATATTGCTAGTATTCGTAATTGGGTAAATGAAAAAGTAACTGGCACAAATGCTGCTAATACAGTAATTACTACTTTAAAACGTAACACAAGTTCCCAATCTTTAATTATTATAATTGCATTAGTATTTAGTTCTGTAATTGGCTACTTCGCAATTGTTGAAAAGAAGAAAAAAAGTTCTAAATAATAATTAATTTTATAAAGGTTAAATATTTAAAGTATTTAGCCTTTTTTAATGATCTAAAAGTAAACAAAAAAACTAAGAGATTATATCCCAAAGAATTTTCTCTTAGTTTTTTAATTTTATTAGTTATTTTTAAAAAAATCTTCACCGATTGTAGCGTCATCATCTAATACTAATATGCCGCGAACATTTGGTGCACCTTCTAAATGAAGTTCACGTGGTGAGCATAACATACCATTAGATTTGATACCACGTAATGAACTAGGTACAATCTTTTTTCCATCAAACATTGTAGTTCCTAATGTTGCTACGACTACTTTTTGACCTTCTTTAACGTTTGGGGCGCCACATACTATATCAAGTACTTCGCTACCAATATCCACTGTCAAAACATGCATGTGGTCAGAATCTGGATGTTCTTCACAAGTTAAAACTTTACCAACTTTAAATCCTGATTCTTTTTTGTATTCTAAAGTCTCTACATTAGCGTTAATTAAAATATTATTAATGACATCAATCATTTCTTTTAAAGGTAAAACAATTAAGCCATTGCTTTTAATTTTTAATACATTAGAAATGTTAAATATATTAATTCCAATTAACTTATCATCTAAATATAAACTAGTCACATCACCATTTTTAATTACACGATTAGGTTTAGTTTCTAAATCACTAATTATCAATAAGACATCACCAATGGTATGGTAGTTATAAAATATTGCATAATCCTTCATTATTTACGTACTCCTTTTAAATCATCAATTACTTTTGTATTTAATTTCTTTAATATCACAAGTAATGAATCACGAGCAGATAAATAGTCATTTGCGTCAAAAATCGTAGAATTTGTATGAATACTTCTCGCACATATACAATGTGTTAAAGTTAATACACCATCACGCAATTTATGAATATTTCCGGCATCTGTGCCACCTGGAGAATCGAAATATTGATATTTGACATTGGCTTCTTTAGCACATTCTACTTGGAAATCAAGTAATTCTGGGAAAGCAATCATATTTCCATCCATAAAGCGAATTAAGACACCTTCGCCTAATTGTCCAAGTGCAGATGTATCACCGCTTGTATCTCTTGCTGGTGAGCAATCAACAACGATTGCTAAATCCGGATTAACTAAATATGCTGAAGTTTGTCCTCCGCGGCATCCAACTTCTTCTTGTACTGAGCCACCAACATATAAGTCATAATCTAACTCAACATCTTTAAGTGCTTCAAGCATTTCTAAACCAATTACTAATCCATAACGGTCATCAACTGCTTTAGTTAAAATTCTTTCTTCGTTATGCAAGACTTCCATTTTGCCTTCCACAACCATCATTGCGCCAATATAAACACCTGCCGCAAATGCTTCTTCTTTGCTAGTAAAACCAAAATCAAATAGCATATCCGCAATCTTAGTCTTTTCATTACCAGCATTTTTCATTAAGTGTGGTGGTAAAGCAACTATTGCGCCTTTTAAATAGTCGCCTTTTTTAGTTTTTAATAAGACACGAGAAGAAAGTAAAGTTTCAGAATTATGTCCGCCAATTGGATTAGCTTTAATTAAACCATTACTTAACACTTGTAAAACCATAAATCCTACTTCATCCATATGTCCAACAACAAATACACGCTTTGCATTAGGATTTTTAGATTTTTTTAAAGCAATAATGGAGCCAAGATTATCAGTTAATATTTCGCATCCTAAACTAAGATATGCTTTTTTCAAATATTTAGCAACTTCATTTTCTTGACCTGCAACACCATTAAGTTGTGTTAAGTCTTCAAATAATTGTAATTGATGTTTATTTAATTTCATCTTTTTTACCTACCTTTGCAATTAATCTTTTAATTGGTGTATTGAGATTACGGAAATAACTTTCATATTCAGTCATAACATCGACTTCATCGTTAAAAGCATAATCATAATCTATTACTTCTAAATCATAATTATTTTCTTTAAAACTTTCTATAGAAAAATCAAATAAATCAAGATTATCTGTTTTCATAATAATTTGCCCATTACTTTTTAAGATACGACGATAACTATCTAAGAAAGTTTTAAAAGTTAAACGACGTTTCGCGTGTCTTTTCTTTGGCCATGGATCAGAAAAATTTAAATATATGGTATCAATAGAATGATCAGGTAAATGTTCAAACACCTTGCTTACATCATCAGCGATTAAAAGAACATTATTTAATTGATCATTAACTATTTTTTTAGCAGTTATTGCTAAACAAGTGACCGATTTTTCTATACCAATAAAATGGGCATTAGGATACATTTTCGCCATATTTAAGATAAAGTCACCTTTACCAGTCCCAATTTCTAAATTCAAAGTATTTGTATCAATAAACCCATTTAATAAATTTAAATCATAGTTATCAGCGCTCATGACACATTCTTGATGTTCATCGATAAATGGTTTCGACCATTTTTTATTCTTCATTCTCATAATTTTGATAAATACATTATCGCTGTCGCATAAATTGAGATAGATTTTTCAAAATCGCTTAAATGAATACTTTCATTTGCATCATGAATTTTATCATTGCGACCCGGGAATGCCGAACCAAAAGCGATGGTATTTTGGCATTCTTTTGCGTATGTTCCTCCTCCAATAGTTTTAATTGGGGTAGCATAGTCATGAGTAACATCTTGATATGCTTTTAATAAAGTTGTAATCATCGGAGACTTAGGTTCAAATAATAGACATTTCGATTCACTAAGTAATGTTGTTTTCATTGGTAATTTCTTATTTAAAGAAATAATTACCTTTTTAATATCAACATTTTCTGGATATCTAAAGTTAACAGACATCTTAAATACATGGTCTTTATAACTAATTAAGCCAACATTATATGTTGAAGAATGTAATAATTCACTTTCAAAATATAAATCTAAATTTTTACCAAATGGATCTTGATAAGCTTTAGTAATTAACTTTAAGAATTCATTATTATAGTGTTTTGCAATAGCGGTTAATAATACCAAACCAGCATTAACACCATTTTGTGGAAGAGAGCCATGTGAAGCTTTACCTTTAGCCATTACTTCCATTTCGTTATCTAAATACTTAATTTCGTAATTTACTTTTAATTCTTTTAAAACATTTTCAAAAGTTTCATCTTTAATTAATTTAGCAGTAGCTAGATCTGGAACAGAATTGATGACTACTCCAGCATTAAACTCAAGTAAAGGTTTTAAATTAACATTAACAACGGATTCATAATTAGAAATACCTTTTTCACCATAAATAAGTGGGAAATCACCATCTGGTGTAAATCCATAATTTGGATTTGGTTTATGTAAATGATGGAAATAATATTCTAAGCATTTGCTACCTTTTTCTTCATTTCCGCCAATAACAAGACGAACTTGGTATTCACCTAAATCATAATTTTCCTTTAAATATTTTAAAGCATAAAAAGCCGCCATCGCAGGTCCTTTATCATCACTAGTGCCACGTCCATACATAACACCATCTTCGATTGTGGCGCTAAATGGTGGGTATTTCCAATCGCCCGAAACTGGTACTACATCACTATGAGCATAAAGGGAAATTAATTTTGGACCATTTCCTAACTTGATTTCGGTGCAATATCCATCGCATCTATCAACTTCAAATCCTTCTTTTTTAGCTAATTCTGCAATAAAAGTTAATGCCTGATAAACACCTTCTCCAAAGGGTTTATTTTCTTTGCCATGCATTGAATCATCAATGGAATTTATTTGAATCCATTTAGCCAAGTTATTAATCGCCTCAGATAAATTATTCTTAACAAATTCTTCTAGTTCCATAAGTCTTACCTCCTCAGCATATGATTACTATATTTTTCTAAAGCAAGTGAAATTGTGCTTCCCAAAGTTGAACATACTATAACTTCAATAAGTGCATTAATACCTACAAAAGTTATAATGAATAAAAATAAATCAATATTACCATAATTTGTTGTTACCCACCCATAGAATGAAAAATATAAAGTACCAACAAATAAAACTGTATTAAGTAAAGAACCACACATATTAGCAATAACATGTTTAAATATTGGTTTCATTTTTATCTTACTAAGTTGATTATAAATTAAAGGAACAAATAATCCCATTAAAGTACGTGGAACAACACAAGTTACAAATGTTAATATTGGATTAATTCCTAATAATATCTCTCCTAAAACTGAGCCAGTAAAGCATTGAATAAAGGAGGAAATACCAAATGTAAATCCTAATACTGCTCCTACTTTAGGTCCAAATATTATTCCTCCAACAATGACTGGAATTCCAATAAGTGTCATTTCTACTGTACCAAATTTTAAATAACCTAAAGGTGTAAATGACATAATCGCAATAAGGGCAATGAATAAGGCAATAAATGCCATAGTTTGAACTTTTTTATTTTTCATAAACGTTCTTCCTATAAATAATAGCTAAACCAAAATGTACTAAATCATAATCATAAGTAAAATCATCTAGTTTTGGCATAATATGAGAATATCCGCCAGTAACAACTCTTTTTACTTTATAACCTAATTCTTCTTCCATTTTATTAACTATGCCTTCAATCATAATTTTTTCTCCTAGTATTGTACCAGCATTAATGCAATCAATCGTATTTTTATTAATTATTTTGGTTGGTACATCTAGAGAAGTTTCGCTTAAATTTGCGGTTTTACGCGCAAGCGCCTCAATGGAAATTTTAATACCTGCTGAAATAGTTCCGCCAATATATGCACCATTTTTATCAACGACAAGTATTTTTGAAGCTGTTCCTAAATCCACAATAACAATTGGATAACCATATTTAGCAATAGCCCCTACACAATCACAAACCAAATCCGCACCTAATTCACTTGGATTATCAATACGAATTGGTAAACCAGTTTTTAATCCTGATTGCACAAATAACAATTCTTTATTAAACAAGCGTTTAATAGCCATCTTTAAATTCAAATTTAAAGGTGGAACAACAGATGAACATATAATTCCTTCAATGTCATCATTTTCAATATGCTTTTTAAGAAATGTTTTAAGAATAAAAGCATACTCATCACCGCTTTTATGGATATCAGTTGATGTACGATAAGTTTCAATAACTTTATCGTCATCGATAACCCCAATAAATAAATCGGTGTTTCCTAAATCTAATGTTAAAATCACTTTAACTCTCCTTCTGCTATGGTCTAAAAGTACCATGCATTGTTATTATATAACAATAAGATTCATTTAACAAAGAAAAATACATATTAACCGCTTTAGTTAGTATGTATTTTTATGTATTTAGATTATAAAATTAGACATTTGTCACTATTCCTACAAATAAAGGAATATCGTTTGCATCAGTTATAGAATAAATAAAAGGTTGATCAAGGAAAAAATCAATTTGCTTAGCATCCGGATCTATTGCCGTAGATTTAGATCCTTCGATTATTGTAACCGCTGCAGCCTCAACACCATCTTTATTAAACTCAATAGCGGCTTTATGCATTGTATTTGAAACATAAAGATTATACGAATCATCAAATTCAATAATTCCTGTTAAATCCGCACTATTTTCATCAAATATCTTGTTAATTCCTAAGTTAATAAGTTCTTTTTTTAAATCATAACTAGACTTAACACTTAATTTCGGCATTTTAAAATTAACAGTTCCTGCTATATATTTTGATTTTTTATAATTAAATAAGTTATTCCAATTATTATTATCATTAACAAAGTTCTTAAAATTAGCATCTATACTATTAGGAATCATAAAATTAACTTGAAGTCCTTGCTGAAAAGATGTAGAAAATGTTGTAGAATTTTCAGATTGATAGATACCACTATAAGAGGCTTTAGTTGCTATAAAATCTTTTGTGTTGGTAATTCCATTAATATTTTTAAAGTCATTTTTTGTCTCATAAAATTCTGCAGTCCATTTTGATTTCATATAAATAGTATTAACAAGCCACATTATTCCATCATAGCCGCTAAAATCTTCTTTTTTAATTTTCATTAGATTATTTGTGTTTTTGTTAATATATTTAGCTAATAATTTTTTGGCATTATCGGTTTTTAAATCATCTTGATATGCTTCTGCGTAATAATAATTTGTTAGTTTATCAAGATAGTCTTTTTTTATGTTTGCGGCATATTCATTATCAAGCCAAATTGATTGATTAACATTTAATTGGGTTTGCTCTGTTTTAATAAATGTATTATTAAGCATTTTTTGTGTCTCATTTTTAATATCAATAGAATCGTTAAACCCTAGAGCGTTACGTAATTCATTATAAGTATCGCCATTAGCCCCTTCTAAAAGCATCGAGTAACAAGTGACAATACTTAAAGGCGAGAATATTTCATTATCAAGATTATTTTTAGTAATATTTAAAGCGTAATCTGTCGCAAAATTTTTAATAGCATCTTTATAATCATCACTAACTTCACCTTTTTTATTATTATAAGTTCTATTTACTTCATTAAGACAATACTTATTAGGAATATCAAATTTACGATTCAAACTAACTATCGTTATTGCACTGACAACTCCAATAACAACTGCACTACTAATCGGTATAATCCATCTCAAATTTGATTTTGTCATTTTTATAATGCTCCTTTTTTATTATTATATAATATTTTTATAAAAATAAAACGTATAGTTTTACCTATACGTTATAAAATTATTCATTTGCTTGTTTAATTGATAAACCAATACGTTTTTTATTAACATCAACGCTAATAACTTTTACTTTTACAATTTCATTAATATGAACAACATCTAGTGGATGTTTAACAAAATTATTAGATAATTCAGATATATGGACTAAACCATCTTGATGAACACCAATATCAACGAAAACACCAAAGTCCATAATATTACGTACTGTACCTTTAAGAACCATACCAACTGCTAAATCTTTAATATCAATGACATCATTACGAAGTTCTGCAACTTCGACATCTTTTCGTGGATCTCTTCCTGGTTTAATTAATTCCTCAATAATATCGGATAAAGTAGGTGCACCAACATTTAATCTAGTGGCATATTCATTTATATCGATATTTTTAAGAAGATTTTTTAAATCTTCTGATCCTAAGTCATCTACAGAATGTTTTAATTCTTTTAATAAATTAATCGCAAAATGGTAACTTTCTGGGTGAACCGCGGTATTATCAAGTGGATATCCATTTCTAATTCTTAAGAAACCAGCGCATTGTTCGTATGCTTTAGGTCCTAATTTATTAACTTTTAATAATTCTTCACGTGATTTAAATGGTCCATTTTTCTCACGATAACTAACAATAGATTGCGCTAAAGAGCTTGAAATACCTGATACATATTCTAGTAAGGATGGAGATGCAGTATTTAAATCAACGCCAACACTATTAACAACATTTTCAACAACGCCACCTAATACTTCGCCAAGACGCTTTTGATTCATATCGTGTTGATATTGACCAACGCCAATAGCTTTAGGATCAATTTTAACAAGTTCAGCAAGTGGATCTTGTAAGCGTCTTGCTAAAGAAACTGCGCTTCTTAAAGCAACATCGTAATCCGGGAATTCTTTAGTTCCTAAAGGTGAGGCACTATAAACTGAAGCACCAGCTTCATTAACGATAACATAATCAATTTTATGTGGTAATTCGCTTATTAATTCTCTTAAGAATGCTTCAGATTCTCTACCCGCTGTGCCATTTCCTAAAGCAATCATATTAATATTGTGTTTATTAATTAATGATTTAATAATACGCTTGGCACCTTCCGTGTCTTTTCTAGGTTCAGTTGGATAGCATACACCAGTATCAAGAACTTGACCAAATTCATCTACAACCGCTAATTTACATCCTGTTCTAAAGCCTGGGTCAAATCCTAAAACAATACGATGTTCCACTGGAGCAACTAAAAGTAATTGTTTTAAGTTTTCTTTAAATACAACCATCGATGTTTCTTCTGCTTTTTCAGTTAATTCATTACGAATTTCATTTTCTAAGCTTGGGAAAATTAAGCGTTTATAAGCATCGTCAATTGCTTCTAAAACATATTTAGATGAGTCCGTGTCTTTATTTACAATTTTAGATTTAATACGTCCTAATATTTCTTCATCATCAATAACAATGCTTACTTTTAAGCATTTCATATTTTCGCCACGATTAATAGCTAAAATGCGGTGTGGAGCAATACGATTTACGGCTTCTTCATAATCCT
>CAKPAV010000056.1 GCA_934133115.1 uncultured Bacilli bacterium | reverse complement strand
AAGAGATGTCATTCAATGCTCAAATAGCAGATACAATGCATTTTGATGTTGATGCTGATACGAATTATGAAATTAGAAATAGATTTACAACATTTACAAATTCAACTTCAGGAGCAAGTAGCGTTAATGATGATAAACATCCTACTGGTGGGGTAAATGGTTCAATTGATGGAAGTGACTTTAATGGCAGTGGAATTGGTGCAACGTATTTAACACGTGCTGATTTTAAGGGTACATTCCCAAAACAATTCCTTCCAGCAGTAGCTATGGGTGATTGGTATGATAAAACATATCGTGTGTTATCTCCTTGGGATGATTACACTGGTGCTCTACCAAATCAAAATCAAAGTGGAAGCGTCACAATATTTGATGTTATTGGAAAAGATTATGATGATCCATTATGGGATGAATTATTAGATAGATTAAGTTATGCTGAATTAAATGAACTTGCTACTTCGGCTGCAAAAGGATCATTTGGTATTTCAAAAATCGATAAAATTAAAATGCCTGAAACAATTGACAAAGATGGACCTTGTGGATTTAACTCTGGTGTGAGTGGCGCAACTATGGTTGCTACAAATTATCCAAGTGATACAATGATTGCTTGCACATGGGACTACAAAATGTCTTATCAATTTGGTAAATCTCTTGGTGAAGAAGGAGTTAAAAAATTAGGTGGTATTGAAGGTAATTATGGGCCTGGTTTAAATATTCATCGTTCACCATTTGGCGGTCGTAACTTTGAATATTATAGTGAAGATCCTTTATTAAGTGGTGTTCTTTGCTCATGGCAAATAAGTGGTTGTAAAGAAGAAGGCATGTATTGCTATGTCAAACATATTGCTCTTAATGATAGTGATACAGGAAGAAATGGACGTTATAATTTTGCAACTGAACAATCATTTAGACAAATTTATGCAAAACCATTTGAAATAATTTCCAAAGGCGCGACTAGATATGATTTAAAAGGTAAAGAAACTAGAGCATATAAAGCAAATGCTGCTATGGGTAGCGTTGATAGAATCGGTACAACAAGAGTGACCGGCTCATATAACTTCTTAACTGAAGTATTAAGAAACGAATGGGGATTTAGAGGCGCGGTTATTACAGATTATTATCAATCTGGTAATGTTAATGATGTCGATGAAGGTATTAGAGTAGGTAATGACTTGATGCTTAATGGTGCCCATAACTGTAATATTGATGATACATCGTCTAATACTTATAAATACTATATTCGACAAGCAGCTAAAAATATTTTATATATGTACGCTGATACTAAAAACTGTCAAGCAACCGCTACTGGAATGGATATTGGATCTGTAGTTATTGATAAAGTATCATTAAATGTTTGGTGGACAAAGGTTTTAGCACTTGTTGATGTCTTAATAGCTATCAATATACTTGCTGGTTTATATTTTACTTGGTCGCCAATTGTTATTGAAAAATTAAGTAAAAGAAAAGAGGAGCAATAATATGAAAAAAATGAAATTACGTAATATAATTGTTCTTTCAGTTTTAGGTGCGGTGAATATTGGATTAATTATTCCGGCTGTCGTATTAACTGCAAATGGCTTAGGCGATAACAAAACTAGTAATATTGAAATAGAAGATGATTTAACAGGTGTAACAGCAGTTAAAGTTATTAACGCACCTAGCAAATCTGTATATCAAGAAGGAGAAATTGCTAATATTGATGGGCTTATGTGTTTAATAACACAAAAGGGGATTAAAAAAATAGCTAAGAAGAATTTTGAATTAGTTACTACGAGACCTTTATTAAAAACTGATACTACTATTGATGTCAAATATGGTGATTTTGTTTTCCAAATTCCAATTAAAGTTCTTGGCTTTGCAAATATTTTAAAAATTAATCGTAATGGTGCTTTTATTGTTGAAGCCGAAGACCCAAATATTCCATTAGATGGTTATATCGAGGCTGATACAGCTTGGTCAGCAGGTCATTATGATGGAGTCAATGAAGTTACCAAATATGTGGAAAGTTGGACAAATACTAGAGTCAATCCATCAAGTGGTAAATCAATTTGTAATATTGCAGTAGGAAGTGTTCTTGGCTTTAAATTTAGTGTAGCAAAAGATTGTAATATTAATATTTCAGCAAGAATGGCAATGTATGATAACAAAAAGCCATCAGAATTACTTGAATTTAGATTAGATGGTGAAGTAAAAGATGATGTAGATAAAGCACTAGTATTAACACACCTTGATGGTAGTGATACTGGCGCAATGTATTTTAACTGGCAAGATTGGAGTATGGGAACATATCCTATTACAGCTGGTGAACACATCTTTACTATTACAGTTACTGATTTTAAATTACCAAACTTAGATTCGTTTAAACTAGTCGCAACGGATATGGAAGATGGCGATACTGTTAATATAAGTAGTGATGGAACGCAAATGCTTCTTGCTACTGACCAATCACTTGATCGTACAACCTGGATTAAGGATAGTGAAAGCTTCGAATTTGTAGAAAACTGGACGAACAGTGGGCCAACATATTTACAAGAGACTAGCGGTCAATCGATAGGTCATTTAGCCGGAGGAACAAAGATTATTTTCCCAATTGGCTTAAAAGGACGAGCAAAGGTAAGTATTAAACCTATTGTATCGTTAGCAAATAATGAACTTGTAAATGATTGCCTAAAAGTTCAAATTGATAATACAATATTAAATGCCGAAGATTTTGGATTAGATGCAACGCTTAAATTAGGCGCTGATGAAGCGGTGTCCCATTATTGGAATTGGAAATCATGGAATGCTGGTACAATTGATTTAACAAAAGGTAGCCACATATTAACAATTACAGTTAAAAAATCACTTAATATATATGGTATCGAATTTGTAACTACTGATTACCAAGATAATGAAAATGGTGTAATTACTATTAAAGGCAATGGAACACAAGTGCTTCAAGGAGAATCTGGTTTACTTAATAGAACTGGTTGGTCAGTTCGTGCAGACTTCGTGAATGTTGGAAGAGATCCAATTGAATCTTGGACAACCAGTAGCGCAACCGCAATTGAAGAATTGTCTGGTAGAAATTTATGCGCTTTAAATGAAGGATGCGTAATTAATATTCCGTTTGAAACTTTGGGTTCATGTAAGTTTGAATTCGATATTGTTTGTGCTTCACCAATCGCTGTTAAAGGTTCAGAAGCATATGAAGTAAGTTTGGATAACAAAAAACTTGAAGATAATGATACTTCACTTATTTTAAAACCTAGTGATGCTTCTGAATATTGGAATTGGAATAAATATAATGCTGGAAGTGCTGAGCTAACTAAAGGACAACATATATTAACCATTAGATTATTGAATGGCGTTACAAATATTGATTCATTTCAATTTATGGCATCTAATTATTCTAAATAATAATTTTAGATAACTATAAGACTAAAATTTGATAAAAGGTTAGGCATTAACTGTGTCTAGCCTTTTAAAATTGTTATTTATAAGAGTTTTAATATATTTTTCCTTATTATATGTAAAAACATAATAAAAAAAGTTAAAAGTAATAAAATCATAAAAATAGCGATGATATCAGTGTTTTTTATTGATGACAAATATAAAACGTTTATAAAAAGTAAAAAAAATAAAAAAATTAGCACTTTTTGGTTGACAGTGCTAAAATTTAGCATATAATATAATTAGCACTGGAAGATAAAGAGTGCTAAAGAAGGTGAAGTTATGAGTTTGAGTCGTAGAGACTATATCTTAAAACTAATAGTTGAACACTTTATTAAAGATGCAACGCCAGTTGGTAGTCAAACTTTAATTGAAGAATATGGACTTGATGTTTCAAGTGCCACGATTCGAAGTGAGATGAACGCTCTTGAAAAAGAAGGGTTCCTAGAAAAGACTCATACTTCAAGCGGACGTGTTCCTTCTTCGAAAGGATATCGTTACTATATTGATTATTTGCGCGAAGAGACAGTTGATTCAAAAATTAAAAATCAAATTGCTACCCTGCTAAATGAAAAAACTCTAACAGCAGATCAAGTAATTACTCAATCTTGTCAAATCTTATCGCATATGACGAACTTAGCAACTGTGGTCCTTGGTCCAAATGCCGAAGATGAACATCTTATTTCTGTTCAAGTAATTCCTATTTCGACAAATACTGCAACAGTGGTATTTGTTACTGATAGAGGTTATGTTGAAAACAAGACATTTATCTTCGATGATGATGTTGAACTTAATGATATTGAAAGTTGTGTCAAATTGCTTAATTCTCGTTTAGTTGGTACACCAGTAAGTGGACTAATTGAAAAGATGGAAGCAATGAAGCCCTTAATTCAAGATTATGTCACAAGCAATGATGTCATCTATCAAGTGTTTATGGAAGCATTCTTGAAGTTTGCGCGTGATCGAGTTTCCTTATTTGGTAAAAATGAGTTACTTAATCAACCAGATTTAACAAGTGATGCGGATAAACTTAAACGCTTAATCAAACTTTTTAATTCACCAAGTGAAATGCGTCAAATGCTTACTGATGATAGCGATAAAGGCCTAAATGTTAACATTGGTGATGAAGATGATGAATATGGTGATATGTCAATCATCACATCCAAAATCAAAATGCCAGGTCAAGATGAAGGTACTATTGCTCTTGTTGGTCCAAAAAGAATGGATTATCAAAAAGTCATTAGTGCGCTTGAGTATGTCGCAAGTGAACTAGAAAAATATTTTGCAAAGGAAAGGAATCAAAATGGAAGAGAAAGAAAAGGAACAAACTGAGATAAAAGATGAAAAATTATCTCGTAAAGAAAAAAGTAAAATTGAAAAGCTCGAAGAAGAATTAGCAAAGGCTAAAAAAGAAGCGGAAGAGTGGAAAAATAAGTATTATATGGCTTATGCTGATACGCAAAACACTAAGAAACTTTATGATAAAGAACATGCCGAAATGATTAAATATCGTGCTGCAGGTTTTATTGAAAATTTGATGCCAGCGCTTGATTCATTCCATTGTGCTTTACAAATTAAACCAGATGATGCAAAAATGCAAAACTTCCTAACCGGATTTGAATATATTTATAAAAATCTCATTAGTGCGTTAGAAAGCGAAGGAGTTATTAAATTAGAACCAAATATTAATGATAAATTTGATGCTTCTTATATGCATGCATTATCTACTGAAGAAAGCGATCAAGAACCTAATACTATTGTTAAAGTATTATCTGCTGGATATAAACTTAAGGATCGTGTGATTCGTCCAGCAATGGTTGTTGTAGCTCGTAAAAAAGAAGTTAAAGAAACTAACGAAAACGTTAGTGAAAATAAAGAAAATAATAGTCCAAAAGACTAAATGAAAAGGGGAATATATTATGGCTAAAGAAATTATTATTGGTATCGACTTAGGTACTACAAACTCAGTTGTATCTTATTTACAAGATGATGGATCATGGAAAGTTATTCCTAATCCAGAAGGACACAATACTACACCATCTGTTGTAGCTTTCAAAGCTAGCGGTGAAGTTATTGTTGGTGATGCTGCAAAACGTCAAGCAGTTACTAACCCTGATACAGTTTCATCTGTAAAACGTTTAATGGGATCTTCACAAAAGATTCACATTAATTGCATTAACAAAGATTTCACACCACAAGAAATCTCTGCTAAGATTCTTGCTTATATGAAAGATTATGCTGAAAAAGCTTTAAATACTAAAATTGAAAAAGCAGTTATTACCGTTCCTGCTTACTTCAACGATGCGCAACGTCAAGCTACTAAAGATGCTGGACAAATCGCTGGATTAAAAGTTGAACGTATTATTAATGAGCCAACTGCTGCAGCACTTGCTTATGGTGTCGATAAAGAAAAATCTGAAAAGATTCTTGTTTATGACCTTGGTGGTGGTACATTCGATGTATCTATTCTTGATATTGGCGATGGCACATTTGAAGTTGTGGCTACTGCTGGTGATAACCATCTTGGTGGCGATGACTGGGACCATGTATTACAAGATTGGATCCAAGCTCAAATCAAAGCTCAATTTGGTGTTGAATTAAATGATAAGATGGCTATGCAAAGATTCAAAGAAGCTGCTGAAAAAGCTAAAATTGAATTATCTGGTCAACTTGAAACAACTATTTCATTACCATTCATTGGTATGACTGCAAATGGACCAATTAACTTTGAAACAACTATTACAAGAGCTAAATTCCAAGAATTAACTAAAGACTTATTAAGAAGAACAGAAGAACCAGTACGTCGTGCTTTAAGCGATGCTCATATTACCGCTAACGACTTAAACGAAATCATCATGATTGGTGGTTCAATCCGTATGCCTGCTGTTCAAGAATTAGTTGCTAAAATGACTGGTAAAGCTCCTAACTATTCTGTAAACCCTGATGAAGCTGTATCTATTGGTGCTGCTATTCAAGGCGGAATTCTCCGTGGTGATGTTAAAGATGTTGTCTTACTAGATGTTACTCCATTAACATTAGGTATTGAAACTATGGGTGGTGTTATGACTCCATTAATTACTCGTAATACTACAATTCCTACAACTAAATCACAAATCTTCTCAACTGCTGCTGATAACCAACCTGCTGTTGATATTATGGTTTACCAAGGTGAACGTCCAATGGCTCACGATAACAAATTACTTGGACACTTCAAACTTGATGGTATTAAACCAGCAAGAAGAGGTGAACCTCGTATTGAAGTTACATTCTCAATCGATGTAAATGGTATTGTTAAAGTATCTGCTAAAGACTTAGACACTCAAAAAGAACAAAATATTACAATTTCTGGATCTAATGGTTTAAGCAAAGAAGATATTGACCGTATGGTTAAAGAAGCTGAAGAAAATAAAGAAGCCGATGAAAAACGTAAAGAAGAAGTTGAATTAAAGAATAAAGCTGAAAGTTACATCAATATGATTGATCAACAATTAGCAGAATCTGGTGACAAGATTGATGCCACTCAAAAAGAACAAACTCAAAAATTACGTGATGAATTAAAAGAAGCTCTTGATAAGAACGATATGGATACATTAAGATCTCGTATCGGTGAATTAGAAAAAGCTGCTGAATATATGGCTCAAGCGCAAGCTCAACAAGCTAATAGCCAACAAACAAATACAACATCTTCAACTAGCGAAGATGCAAATAAAAAATCAGACGATGATGTAATCGATGCTGATTTCACTGAAAAGAAATAGTTAACCTTATTTTGGGGCAAGTGTTCTTGCCCCATTATATCGATTAAAGGAGGGAGTTAACAATGGCTACAAAAAGAGATTATTATGAAGTATTAGGCGTAAGCAAAACAGCTTCTAAAGATGAAATTAAAAGTGCCTACCGTAAGTTAGCTAAAAAATATCACCCGGATTTAAATAAAGAGCCAGGTGCGGAAGAAAAATTTAAAGAAGTACAAGAAGCTTATGACGTCTTATATGATGACAATAAACGTGCAACATATGATCAATTTGGTCATGCGGCATTTGATCAAAACGCCGCTGGTGGTCAAGGTGGTTTTGGTGGATTCTCTCAAGGTTTTGGTGGCTTCCAAGATGTTGATTTAGGCGATATATTTGGTTCGTTCTTTGGTGGCGGCAGAAGCCGTTCAAGAAGAAGCGCAAATGGGCCAATGCGTGGTAATGATACTTTTATGCGTGTTCGTATTAATTTTATGGATGCAATTAATGGTACAACTATTTCTATTCCACTTGATATTGATGAACAATGTGATGCATGTAATGGAACAGGTGCAAAATCTGCAAGTGACATTCAAACATGTTCTAAATGTGGTGGTACTGGTACAGTAAGAACTAGACAACAAACACCATTTGGTACTTTTGAATCACAATCTGTATGTCCTGATTGTGGTGGTACTGGTAAGATTATTAAAAATAAATGTGATAAGTGTGGTGGCGAAGGTTACATTCATAAACACACTAATGTCGAAATTAAAATACCTGCTGGTATTAACGAAGGTCAACAAATCCGTGTCGCTGGTAAAGGTGAAAGAGGAGTTAATGGTGGATCTAATGGTGACTTAATTATCGAAGTTACTATTAAAGAACATTCTAACTTCCAAAGGGATGGCGATAACATTCATATTGAAGTTCCTATCTCAATGGTTGATGCCACACTTGGTGTTACTATCACTGTCCCAACTGTATATGGTGAAGTTGATGTTAAAGTTCCTGCTGGTACACAACCTGGACAAATCTTAAAGATTCGTGGCAAAGGTGTGAAAAACTATCGTACAGGCTTATATGGTGATCAATTCATTCATATTAAAGTTGTTACACCTACTTCAATTAGTAAAGAACAAAAAGCTTTACTTGAAAAGTTTAAAGAACTTGATGGTAAGAATGAGAGTATCTTTGATAAATTCAAGAAAATGTTTAAAAAATAAATTTAATGCACTTAGTCAGTAATTTGATTAGGTGCTTTTTTGATTTATAATGTAGTTAAAGTGAGGTATAACTATGGATGAAAAGTTTAATATTAAATATATTATTAATGATATTGATTTATATATAAAATCGCGTCAATTAGCGGATAACCACCATAATTGATTATAACTTTACTATATAGTTTAATATTATGAATCCTAGTTTATATTAATGAACTAGGATGTTTCGATTAAAAGTTTCTACAAAAAAATATACAAGATAGTATACAAGATAATATACAAGATAATTGTAATTAATTCAAATTTGAGGTACAATAAAAAGAAAGAGGTGATTAAATGAATAATACTTATAACCCACCTTATACGCTTACTGATGAAATGTTTGATCTTGTTTCTCAAATAATGGAAAATCTTGGCAAACTTAATGG
>CAKPAV010000055.1 GCA_934133115.1 uncultured Bacilli bacterium | reverse complement strand
GTAGCGGAAAGTAAATATGAACTTATTACAGGTAGAACAAGATTAATATGTGCTAAAAGATTAAAATTAAAAAACGTTCCATGTATGATACAAAATTTTTCGGATGAAGATATGTTATTATACATGCTTTTTTCTTATAAAATGGATAAAACTAAATCAGTTGTGGAGATGGCTAATATTTGTAATGTTCTTTGTAAAAAATTTCATTATACTCAAGCCACAATCGCAGATTTATTAGATATTTCACGTGCTCAAGTAACTAATTTAATACGTATCTTAAACTTGCCAAAAAAACTTCAAAGAGATGTTGGCAAAGGTAGATTAACATATGGTCACGCTCGTGCAATTGCGGTTCTTAATGAAGAACAAATGCTAGAAGTTGCTAGTATGATTTATGAGAAAAAATTATCTGTACGTGATACAGAATATTTAGTAAATGAAATGCGTAGTCATCATAAATATGAAGATATTTTAACTAATTTTAAAAAAAGAAATAATCTAGAAGCTAAAATTAATGGTAAACAATTAATACTAAGTTTTAAATCTAAAAAAGATTTAACAAGATTTATCATCAAAAAATAAATAAATTTATATGCAAATATGCAAATGTTTCACCAAATATTATTTAGTAGTAAATTTTATTGTGGCTTCTTCGCCATTAATTGACATTATTTCGGCAAATATTTTCATTTTAGTATTATCATTAAAGTAAGCATCAGTTTGATAAGAATATTCATGCTCAGTATAGTAGGTTTTAGTAGATGATCCAGCATGCCATAAAGTAGAATTATATTCTAAATGCCCATTTCCAATTGTGTTATTATGACCTTCATCTAATAAATGTAAATAGTAATATTTAAGTGCTTCGGCTTCAGGTAAGTTACTCCATGTGATAGGTGAATTACTAGCACCTATTGCGGTGCCTTGACTTAAAAATTTTGTATATCCATCATTAGTGGTAGTAATATTTCCATACCAATCAATAGTTTTTTTAGGGTTTTTTACTAATCTAGCATCCACATGATATAGTCTTATACCAGAATCAGAATACATTTTATCTCGACCAGTATAACTATATTGAGCGTCTTGGGCGTTTAAATTTGTTGGAGTGTAATATTCCATAATTAAATATTCGTCAAAAAGATTATTAATATTTGAATTAGGATTTCTAAAAAGAATTGCATCTGGATATTTGCTCGATGTACGTATTTTAATTGTACAACTACCTTCAACAATATAAGGCTTTATCCAACCTAACGCTAATTTAGAGTAGATATTATGATCGCCAACATTATAAGATTGCATATCTAATTCTCCAGCGGCATTCCAACTATAATCATAGTTATAATAATCTTCTAATCCTAATAAATGTCCGGTTTCATGAATATATGTATGAGCGTCTAATCCATCAGGATAATAACTATATTTTGTATCATTCATAAAATCATAACTTACCCACATGTGAGTATTGATATTTGGTTTATTTTTATTGGCTTTGAAATTAGTATTATAATCAACCCAAGCCCAATAGGCGTCTTGATTGTATTTGTGTGAATAACAAAAGACAATACTATCAACAAATCCATCATTGTCTTGATCGAATTTTTGTAAGTATTCACTATCAATATTATCATAAAATTGTTTAGCAATTTCATAAGTAGGGTTAACTAAATTTTTTCTATAAGATTTAGCAAAAGTATATATAGAGTAGCTATTAACTTTTAATGGATTACAATATACTTCACCCATTAAGTTTAGTTGTTCATAACTAGATTTATAGAAAAAGCTATGAACTGATTCCCAGTTTGTACCTTCTCCATTCTCACTAAAAAATACTGTATAAAGATTTTCGAGCATTTTTTGTGTCCATACTGGTCCGTCTTTTAATTGAACAGGAACAACAAGTATTTTTTGATTGCCAGTTGATTTTAATGAAATCCAATCATTTAGATTATCAACATCTTTAATAGTATATTTAAATGAGTTTGCTTTTTTATAAGATTTATCAGGATTTACTACATCAGTTGTATCTTGATTTTCTTTTGCAACCTCATTTTGAGGCTTATTAACATTAACATAAATGTGTTCTTTATTACAAGATGTTAATAGACATAACAACAAAGGAAATATTAAATGTATAATTGAGTTATTTTTCATTTTCTCCACCACCATATATTTTCTACTTAAGTATACTATAAATTTAATTTAAAGTCATTGATATATATCATAAATCATAAATTATTAAAGGTGAAAAAGATGAAATTATTATTGAAATGTTTGTTGGCTTTTTGTACCTTGTTTTCCACAAAAACCATTTATGCGGAAGATAACATTTATGCCCGTTCCTACGTTGTTATGGAACAAAATAGTGGAAAACTTCTAGAAAGTAAAGATTGTAACTTAGTTAGAAGCGTGGCAAGTGTTTCTAAAATTATGACGGCAATTATAGCAATCGAAAGTAATGATTTGTTTAAAACAGTGGAGATTGGTGAAGAGATAAATAATACGGTGGGAAGTTCACTTTATTTAGAACAAGGAACTAAAGTAGATATTATTGAATTGGTATATGGATTATTGCTTAGAAGTGGTAATGATGCTGCACAAGCGATTGCTAAAAACATTGGAGGGACAGTGGAGGATTTTGTTAATCTAATGAATGAAAAAGCTCATGAAATTGGTATGAAAAATACCATATTTTCTAATCCAAGTGGTTTAGATATGTTTGATGATGGAAATAAATCAACTAGTTATGATTTAGCGCTTTTAATGCGATATTGTATGGAAAATGCAGTATTTCGAGAAATAAATGGAACAAAACAATACAAATCACTTGTAAAAGGAGTTTGGAATAATAAGCATAAGTTGGTTCAAAATTATGAATACGCAATTGGAGGAAAAACAGGATATACCAAAAAAGCACGTCGTACTCTTATCACTAGTGCTAAAAAAGATAATTTGGAGTTAATAATAGTGACACTTGATTGCGGAGGGGATTTTGTATTTCATAAGCAAAAATTTGAAAAATATTTTGAAAATTACGTTTATATTCCTTTTTTAAATAAGGGAACAAATTATATTTTAAATTATGAATTAGTGACTAATAAAAATTATGGAATAGTTCTAAAAAAAGAAGAAGCAGAATTTGCTATTAAAATATATAAAATAAGTTCTAAAAATAATGATATACAAATGTACTTAGAACTACCAAATGGTCTAACTATTAATGTGGGGAGGGCGACTTTGTTGAATTATGCAGTCGTGAACAACTAATGAATAAAATTTGGATTTGGATTATTGTTATTTGCATATTTTATGGATTATTTACAGGTCGTTTTGATTTGATGGCTAATTCCATTTTGGCATTGCCTAATGAAGCTTTAGAACTTGTTTGTACTTTAGTATTTTCCGCATGCTTTTGGTCAGGGATTATGATGATATTATATGATTCTGGAGTAATTGATAAATTAGCTAAATTACTTAATCCGTTTCTAAGAAGAATAATGCCTAACTTAAATGATGCAGAAGCTTATAAATACGTAGCAATGAATATTGCAGCAAATATATTTGGCTTAGGATTTGCTGCAACTCCAGCGGGATTAAAAGCAATAAAAAGAATGAAAGAATTATCAAAGGAAGAAAATAAAGAAGTGGCCACTGACGAAATGGTTACATTTTTGGTGTTAAATACTGCTGGAGTAACTATCTTGCCAACAACAGTTATGGCTATTAGGCAAAGCTATGGCTCGAAAAATCCGGCGGATTTCTTATTATTATCATTTATAGGCACATTAGCGTCTTGTATATTTGGTTTGTTGTTAGATAAATATTATCAAAAAAAAGCAAAAAAGAAGCGAAAAGGTGAATAAGTATGGAACGATTATCACTTGTATTTATTCCATTATTAGTTCTTTTTGCTGTTGGTTATAGTTTTGCAAAAAAGAACAATGCCTATAATTCTTTTATTAATGGCGTTAAAGATGGATTACCTTTATTTAAAGAATTATTTCCAACAATTATTGGAATGTTATTATGTGTGACTTTATTAAAATCATGTGGATTAATAGATGATATTAAACAATTATTAACATCACTTATTCCTCAATCAGAAGTAATTATAGATTTAACACCAATGATTTTGTTTCGCCCAATATCTGGCTCTGCTTCTATAGCGTGTTTTGATACTATTTGTAAAACTTTAGGCCCTGATTCTTTAACTGCTAAAATTGCCGCGACTATACAAGGATCAACAGATACGACAATTTATATTCTAGCCTTATATTTTGGAACAGTAAAAGTAACTAAATGGAAGCATGCATTAAAAACTGGCTTATTAACTGATTTAGTAGGCATAGTTATTGGGATAGTATTAGCAATAATATTTTTAAAATAATTGAAAAAAATTCAAATAAAATAATAGTTGTCATTCTTTATTAGGTGGAAAAGAGGAAGACACTATGAAAAAAAGTTTGAAATTTTTAATTCCATCAATGTTTGGCTTATTAGTAGCAGGATGTTCATTGGATGGAACAACACCAATAAATAAAGGAGACAATATTGAAACAAATAAAGCACGTTTAGACGCTGTAGCGGTTGATAGTTATACTACATCTATTATTCTTGATTCATTAGATGAAGTAAGCGCATCAACTGATGTGGAAAATCCAGAAACGCCTGAAACTCCAGAGAATCCAGATGAAACACCTAGTGAAGATGAAACAGTTGATGAAAATTTAGTAATCGTTAATAACTATATTAAATTATTCGATACATTAACTAGCGGAGATGGATTAACTGTTGAGCAAGTTGCGTCAGATAAAGAAGAATATAAATTTAAAGTTGTTATTTCTTCTTCATTAGTGGGAGAGTCTGGAAAATCATACACTATTTACTTTAATGAAGTAACTCAAGAAATTGATGATGGTGAAGAGCCAAGTGAAGGTGATGATGGTACTGAAACTGAAACACCAGATGAAAATGAAGTCGACGAAGGAGAAGTTGATGTTACTCCAGAATTACTTAAAAAACATCATCATAACGAATTTAAAGATGCAACATTTACCCGTTTAAAAGGAATTATTGTTACTGAAACTGGCGAAATTGCTGTTGAAGGACATAGCCTTGTAACTGATACTAAAACAAAAACAGTATTTAAAGGCGAATTAGAAAATGGACAATCATTAAAAATCACTTCAGAAATCTCTGATTCTAAAAAAGAATATTCTTATCAATTAAAAGAAGGTCATCGTGTAATCAATGAATACGAAGTTGAAATTAAAACAAAAGAAGATTCAGTTGAATTAGAAATTAAAGTAAAAAATGGTAAAGAAAAAGAAAGATACGTCATTGAAAAGAGTGTAGAAGATACAGATACTATATTCGAAATTCATTACAAAAATAGTGATGGAAAAGGTAAGATTATTGCTGTTATTAGTAAAGATGAAGATGGTAATGATGTAATTGCTTATGAATTCAAAGATGGCAAGAAATGGCATCATGATGACCATGGCTGGCATCATGGCTGGGATGATGATTATGGACATTGCTGGCATGACGATTGGCATCACGAGCATCACTTCGATGATGAATATGATTGGGATGACGATTACGAATGGGATGAAGATGACTTCGACGAAGATAATTGGAATGATGATACTGAAGATTTATTAAATGCTTTATTAGAAGCACTAAAAGATACAGATTTTGATATTGATGCATTCTTAGAAAATTATTACGCTAATAAGAGTGATAACAAAGAAGATAATCAAGAAGAACCAAGTGAAAGTGAAGACTATGAAGATGAATGGGATGAAGATGATTGGTTCTCTCAAGATTATGAAGAAGATTATTGGGACTGGGGCTATGAACATGGTCATGATAATCATAAACCATATGGTCACCGTTAATATAATTCAATAAAAAATACAAATACTCCTAGAGTTTGGTAACTTACTAAGCTTTGGGAGTTTTATTTTAAATAAAAGTTAATTTGAGCTTCATATTCATTATTTAGTCGTCGTTGATAATGTGTTGATTTATTGAAAATCGGACAAAAAGCATTGATATTATGTTGGAAAACAGGACATTTGTTAATGATTTATGTTGGAAAACCGGACAAAATATATGTGGAGGCGGATAAAATGTTATATAGAAAAGTACAAAAAGATATTGAAAAATGGTTAAATGATGGACATGATGCACTTCTTATAACTGGAGCACGTCAAGTTGGAAAGTCTTTTTTAATTCGTGAAACATTAAAAAAGAACAAAATTAATTACGTAGAGTTTAATTTTATTCAAAATCCCAATTTATTAGAAATATCTAATTCAGCGCTTAAGAATGACTCCGATAGATTTTTGATGGAATAGAAGTGGCGTCTAATAAAAATTTAACTAAAGATACTGTAATATTTTTTGATGAAATTCAAGAATGCAAAGAAATAGTTACTATAATAAAATTTTTGGTTGAGAATGGAAAATACAAATATGTCCTAAGTGGTTTTTTATTAGGTGTGGAATTACGTGATTTAAGATCTGCTCCTGTTGGATATATGAGAACAATTGAAATGTTTCCAATGGATTTATAAGAGTTATTAATAGCAAATAAATTAAGTGAAAAAAATATTAATTCATTAATTTAAAATAAAAAAAGGCAGTAGTCCTTTAACTATGCCCAGGAGGAAACAGACCCTCCGTCTACTATTATTGTACACAATGGGCAAAAAAGTAAACAAAGATGGAGAAAAAAAGTTATGAAAATATTAAAAAAAGTAATTTATTTAAATTGTTTTTATCGGATATTGGTATGCTTATAATATTTTACGGATCTACCACTATATTAAAACTACTTGATAATGGAAATGATGTTAATTGTGGGGCAATGTTTGAAAATGCTATAGCTCAAGAATTAAGAACACACGGTTTTAAAGAATATTATTTTAATAACAAGAAACACGGAGAGGTAGATTTTTTAATTGAATATAATAATCAGTTACTACCAATAGAAGTTAAAAGTGGAAAAGATTATCAAAAACATAGTGCACTATCTTATTTTATGTCGACTAATAGATTTGAGAATGCTTTCGTATTATCTAATTACAATGTAAAAGTAGAAAATAATATTACATATTATCCGATTTACATGATTATGTTTATACATAGCAATTTTAAAATAAATGATAAAGTAAGTTTGAATTTAGATGATATTCAAATATAAAATTTATTTCATCCATCATCATGAACGATAATTAATAAGGAATTTTCAAAATTTTATGTATATTTACAATAAGAAGTAACTATCCCCAACTTATAGAACACTAAAAAAGTCGCTTAGAATTTCTTATAATTTAGTTGAAAAGTCGCTTAGAATTTCTTATAAGAGGTGATTAAAGTGTACTATAAAAGAAAAATTGATACAGTTTTAGATGGTTGGTTAAAAAAAGAAAATAAGTCCCCCGCTTTGGTTATTGGTATTCGCCAATGTGGAAAAACAGAGACTATTAGAGAATTTGCTAAAAGAAATAATTTAAAATTAATAGAATTGAATTTTTGGACAAATCCTAAGTTATGTTCTGATTTTGAAGGAAGTTTAGACGTTGATACAATCATCTCAAATATTTCTTTAAGATTTCCTGATTTAAAGATTAATCCTAGTAATGCACTTATTTTCTTTGATGAAATACAAGACTGTCCAAGAGCAAGATTATCATTTAAAAATTTTAAGAATGATGATCGATACAATATTATTGGAAGTGGGTCCTATTTAGGAATTAATGGATATGTCATTGGCGATACAACACCTGCTCCTACGGGATATGAAAGTGTTTTTCATATGAAAACAATGGATTTTGAAGAATTTTTGTGGGCAATGGGTTATACAGATAATCAAATTAATAAACTTGTTGAGTGTTTTAACGATAGGAAACCTTTACCAAATAATATTCATAATTTATACAAGGATTTATTTCTCAAATATGTTTGTGTGAGTGGGTTTCCACAAGCAGTTGATGAATATTTAAAAACACATAAAATTGTCGACGCATTTAAAATCTTGCAAAGCACTGTTTTTGATATGAAAACTGATTTTGGTAGGAGAAAAGATAAAAATGGTAATCCAGTTTTTAAACTAGCGGAAGTATCGAGAATACAAAGTGTTTTTGATTTGATTCCTACTTTCCTTGCTAAAGAGAATAAGAGGTTTATTGTTTCAAAAGTAGAAGGTGGCTTGCAATATGATAAAAATGATGCAATTGAATATTTAAGACAAGCACATATTGTCTCAAAAGTATTTAATGTTGAGGTGCCTTCTCTTCCATTAAATGGGCAAAAAATTGATTCGCAATTTAAACTTTTTCCAGAAGATATTGGTATAGTTACATCAATGTATGGGATTGATACTATCGCCGCAATTAACAAAGGAAATCTTGGACAAGGAAAAGGTGCTATTTATGAATCGATAGTATTTGATGCATTAAACAAAGCAGGAATAGACACATTTTATTTTGCTAAATCAACTGGTCTAAAAATTGATTTTGTTATTTCTTACAATGGCTTTCCTACACTAATTGAAGCAAAATCGAAAAAAGGTAATACAAAATCAAGCAAAACTGTGATGAAACACCCAGAGCACTATGGAAAAACAAAATTAATAAAAATAGGTGATTATAATATTAGTGAAGAGGGAGATACTATTACTATACCGCATTATTTAACATTTGTATTAGGCAAGGCAAAATATGATTTTTAAATTAAGCTAGATTAGTTTGTTTTTAGTTAAATATTCTTTGATTGAAAAAAAGAATATCTTATATTAAACTAATTTTGATATGGAGATGATTATATGTTTTTTACAATTAAACAATTTCACAAAAAGCATCATACAGAACTTTTAGTGATAGAAACTATTATTCTAGT
>CAKPAV010000054.1 GCA_934133115.1 uncultured Bacilli bacterium | reverse complement strand
GTTGATGTTGATAAGACATAAGCCATAGAACCACTATCAACTTGACCACTAATTAAGTTATTAGAAGCCATAATCATATAAATAATAGGTAATAATAATCCCGCTAATTTATAAAAGATAGAGCCAACAATTAAGCTATATAAATCAAGTGTTCCTACTTCTTTTAAAGCATCTGAAACATCACTAGGTAAAGAAGATAATAAACTTCCTGCAACATCGCCAATTAATTCTTCATTCATTTTGGCATAAGCAACCTTATATTCTTCTTGATTTTTAATTTCGCCATTTGCTAATTTTTCATCTAATAAACCAACTTCATAAGCCAAACGATTACGGTAACTAATTGTGCTTGTCATTGACATATGACATACTGATTGATAGTTATAATTAAATGAAGCATATTTTTCTTCATCAACGCCATAAGTAGATAATGCATCAATAATTGTACTAACCATATCTGGTTTAGTTACTTGTCCAGCTAAGAACACTGATGAAGCAGTTTCGGCACGATCAGCACGATATTCATTTCTTTCTTCGCTAGTTAAATAAGTGCTAACATCTCCTGCACTAATGTGCATTACTAATGAAGCAACATCATAATCATCAAACATCTTTTCATTATTATCAGTAAAAATTTCTGGACTTACCATATCTGGTTTAATGGCAAACATAGTTGTACCAAATCTTTCAGTTCCAGCAGTAGTTTCTACTTTTTCTCCTGCTTCGTTTTCTTCATAATAATATTCTTTTAATTGACTAGTAGCGACTAAGAAGCTAGCACTTAATGCACCTTTTTGATTAGCGGGATTGCTACTTGACCAACTAACTAAGGCTTCGTTATAAGCTTGCTCACTATCATAGTTTTCTCTAACTGGTTGATTTTTAGTCCAGTCACTATAATTTTTTGCATATAATTGTTCGACTAATGTTTCTGGTGTAGGCATTTGACCTTGCCAAGTCACCATTTCTTGTTGATATTGATTTAAATCGCTATAATCACTACTTTTTGGCATAGCGTTTAACCAATAATTAAATCTTCCATCATAAACTAATGCATCACTTGCCTCTTCAACGAAATAATTATCAAATTGAATCATGCCATCAGTTTGGGTAGTATAAAAACTAATTGATTGTTTTTCTAAAAGTGCATCAATTTCTTTCGTAACAATGGTATCTTGAATTGCATTTTTAGTTTCACCAATATTACCATTACCACTAATAAGCATAACACACGCTAACATGAAGCAAACTGCAAATGTGATAATAGCCCACATTGTACCATTTGCTTTACAAGATTGTTTAAAAAGTGCTTTACTAAACATATTACTTACTCTCCTTTTTTTCTAATAGTACTTTTTTAAAATGTTTTTCTAAGGTATAAGGTATTTCAGAAATGAATTTCACATCATAGTTTTTTAATGTTTTTAATAATTCCCCTGTCTCCTTAGCGTTAATTGAAATAGTCACTTGATTATATTGTTTTTGTTTACGAGTAATCACATATTTTTCTTTTAAGAAATTCTTATAATCATCAGTAGAATTAAATTCAATTTTAAAATCTTTAATTGGACGATTACGAATCTCATCCATATTCACAACATCAATAATTTTTCCATCATTAATTAAGGCAACACGGTCACATGTTGTTTCAAGTTCTTCAAACATATGACTAGACATAAATATTGTTTTTCCTTTTTTATGCTCTTCTTTGATAATATCTAGGAAGGTTACACGCATCAAAGGATCTAGACCAGTGGTTGGTTCATCAAGAATAATAATTGGGGCATCATTCATTAAAGCTGCAACTAGTGCGGTTTTTTGTTTCATACCTTTACTCATTCTTTTTAAATTAGCATGTGGATCTAATTGTAATCTTTCAATTAGTTCATTGGCGTAATCCATATTCTTCATGTTTAAGAACTCTGCTTGACATTTAAGAAAATCAATACCAGTTTTTAAATCCGGGAAAGCAATTTCTCCAGGTACATAACCAATATCTTTTACAATTTCACTTGCATGTTCCCAAGAAGATTTATTGTTAACTAATACTTCTCCGCTTGTAGGTTTAATAAATCCCATAATGTTACGAATAGTTGTTGTTTTACCACTTCCATTAGTGCCAACGAATCCAATCATTTCGCCTTTTTCGATATTTAAATTGATGTCAAATACTCCTTGATTATTTCCATAATCTTTTGTTAAGTTTTTTATTTCAATGACACTCATTTTAAAGCACCTCCAAAGTCTTTATCTTCTTTATAGAATTTCATGAAGTAATCTTCTAATGATTCCTTACGGTTTGAAAACTCATTAATTTCTAGTCCTGATAATATTTCGATTGCTTTATTCATATCTTCATCTTCTAATGAAATAAATACTTTATTGCCTTCTATTTTTAAGATTTCTGCAGATGGGATTTTATTAATAAATTTTTTAAATTTATTAACATTCTTTTCATCTTTAAAATCAACCGTATAATATTTTTTTGAAGCATGTTTTAAATCATCTGCGACGAATTCAGAAACGATTTTTCCATCTTTAATAATCGCAATACGATCACAAGTAGAATCAATTTCTGAGAAAATATGACTTGAAAGTAAAATCGTTTTACCTCTACTTTTTTCTTCATGAATAAATTTAATGAAGTTTTCTTGCATAACTGGATCAAGTCCACTAGTAGGCTCATCAAGAATTAAGACATCAGGGTCACTCATGAATGCTGCAACAATGGCCAGTTTTCTTTTAACCCCTAAACTCATTCTTTTTGTTTCACCTTGTAACGTAACATCATCTAATTCAAATAATGTTAACATGCTATTTAATTTTTCTTCGTTATGAATATGTTGTAAATCTTGCATCATTCTTAAAAATTGCCACCCTGTTAAACCCGCTGGTAAAGCAATTTCTCCAGGAATGTAACCAACATGGTTTAATATTTCATAATATTTATTAAATGTCGGTTCTCCTAATATATAAGTATTACCTTTATCCGGTTTTGAAAATCCCATTAGGTGTCTAATAGTTGTTGATTTACCTGCACCATTAGGGCCTAAGAAACCAAACACTTCACCTTTTTTAACTGCAAAACTTACATTAAAGACGCCACGTCCACTTCCATAATCTTTTGTTAAATTTTTAACTTCTATAATGTTTTCCATAATGTTCCTCCTCTCTTTTAATCAACATTGTTGACATTTGAACGATGTTAAGATATATTATTTATATACAATGTTGAACCACATTTTTATCATCGTTGTTAAAATTTCAACATTGTTAACAAAATTGTATAGGAGGACAATTTATGAAAGCTAAAAATTTAAATAACTCATCCAAAAAAACAAGAGCAATTATTAAATCAACATTTGCGGAAATGCTCAGTGAAAAAAAAGAAATCAGTAAAATTTCTGTTACTGAATTAGTAAAACGTGCGAATATAAATCGTGGCACATTCTATTCCCATTATGATGATATATATTGTGTTGCCGAAGATTTTGAAAACGAATTAATCGATCAATTCTATAGTAATATCAAATTAGTATCATGTTTAACTTTTGAAGAACTAATTGATCAATTCTTTGAATATATTACCGCAAATAATGAAAACTATCGTCTAATTTGTAAATCTAACGACGTAGCTTTTGCATCAAAAAAGCTTACTTCTTTAGTAGAAAGTAAGCTATTAGAAATTTGTAATAATGATCCACATTTAGTGGACCGTAGCAATCTTGAACTAGAAATTAATGTGTTTGTAGAAGGTTTATTGTGCGAATATGTTAAATATTGTCGTGGTTATTCCACTAATACAATAGATGATTTACATAATTACGTAAAATACTGGTTTAAAAGTTTTAAAGCAAGAAGATTTAAATAATATTTTCTAATAAATCATTAGTGTTACTTACTAATGTATTTGGATTTAAAGATTTCAAGTATTCTTCATCTCTAAATCCCCAAGTAACAATAATCGCGGCCACATTAGCGTTTTTTGCTACCTCAATATCAACTTCGGAATCACCAACATAAACTGATTCCGATTTTTTTATATTAAAATATTTCATCACATTATTTAAACTTGTTGGATCTGGTTTACGTGGCACCCCTATTACTTCGCCAACCGCATAATCAATGAGATTAGGAAAATATTTATTAACTAATGTTTGAACAGCAAAATCAGCTTTATTAGAAATAATTGCAATTTTATATCCTTTTTCTTTTAAAACATTTAACAAATCTAAAATACCATCATATGGTTTAGTTAATATATCACAATGTGTAGCATAATAACTTTTAAATTCTTTAAAAACTAAATCAAAATCTTCTTCATTAGTGTCACTTGGCATACTAAGTTTTACTAAACTACGAATACCATTACCTAAAAAACTACGCACTTCTTTTAAAGACTTAGAAGGGAAATCATACTTATTAAGGGCGTAATTTAAAGATGTATACAAATCTTCAAGAGTATTTAATACTGTCCCATCTAAATCAAACATTACTAATTTATATTTCACAAATATCAACTCCTATAAACTAAAAATTATAATTAAGACAATACCTAAAGTCATCAATGCTAATCCTACAAATGATTTTAAAGTAAACTTTTCATGTAAGAAGAAAATCGAAATCATCATTGTTAACAATATTGCTAACTTAGATATCGATGTAACCGCAACTGGATTAGCGCCTACATAATTAAGTGCTTCATATTCGCTAATCCATGCTACACCAGTAGCAATTCCTGATAAAGTAAGAAATATCCAAGATTTACTAGTAATCTCATTAACACCTTGATAATCTTTTCTTGCTACTACGATCATCATAGCAAAGATAAATACAACAATAGTGCGAATACAAGTTCCTAATGAACTAGGAATATTTTTTAAACCAATCTTTACAAATAATGAAACTAAAGAAGCAAATACTGCACTTAAAATTGCATAAATCAACCATTTTTTATCAACTTTTTCGTTTTTACTTTCGACTTTTCCAATCATTAAAAGAGTTCCAGCAAGCATTAAAGCCATCGAAAGAAATAACATTACTATTGTTAATGGGTTACCATTATTTGTTGTATCATTAAAGAAAAAAATCAAGAATAAAATACTTGTTAAAATAAAACTAGATTTATCGATTGGCGCTACTTTAGATACATCACCTAATTTAATAGCTCGGTAATAACATAACCAAGATAATCCGGTAGCAATACCAGACAAAATTAAAAATAACCAATTTAAAGTAGTTAATGCGCTAAAGGAAGCAAAACTATTAGTTATAAAACACATTATAACGGCAAAAATAATAACTACACCTGTACGGAAAAATGTGGCAAAATTTGAATTAACATTTTTTATACCAACTTTAGCAAATATTGTGGTAAGGGATGTAAAAAGCGCACCAATTAAAGCCATAACAATCCACATAAACACCTCACCTCTTAAACAAAAAATTCCTAAGTTATCCACCTAGGAATTATATACTTATTTTATATCTTTTAAAACCCCTATGGCATCACTAATGGTTTTTTCTTTAGCTAAATTACCATATTTATCAACTTCGGTTTTATCACGTAGTTCGTGAGTTAAGCAACATGGTCCACCAATACAGCCATTAATGCAGCCCATTCCTTCAATAAAGTTAAAATCACGAGCCGGTGACTGAGCTTTGATTAATCCCATTTTACAATTATCCAAGCCATCACAAACTAAAGGTTTAACTTCAAAATCAATATTTTGTTCTTTGAGTGATTGCTTAACTGCATCAGATAAACCACCCGTTCTTGCAAATATTCTTCCAAAATATGAGGCGTTATCTAAAACACTTTCTTCTAACTTAGAAGCATCAATATCACGACTATCAATTAATGCTTGTAACTCTTCAAAAGTTAAAACATAATCTACATAATCTTTAACACGTTCATCTTTGATTTCTTGCTTTTTGGAAACACATGGTCCAATAAACACTACTTTAGCATTTGGGGTAATTTCTTTAATGTATTTCCCTAATGTCGCCATTGGTGACAAATTAGAAGAAATATTTTCTACTAATTTTGGATAGTTCTTTTTAATAAAAGAAACAAATGTTGGACAACATGAGGAAGTTAAGAATCCTTTTTCACTTAATTCTTTTGCTTCTTCATAGCTTACCATATCCGCGCCAAGCGCTGCTTCAACAACACTATGGAAGCCTAATAATTTAATAGATGTTACAACTTGTCCTAATGTTGCGTATTTAAACTGTGAAGAAATTGAAGGGGCCACAATAGCGTAGATTGGATATTTTTTTGAAAAATCGCTATCTTTAATCATTTTGATGACATCGACAATGCTTGATTTATCCATAATTGCGCCAAATGGGCATTGATATACGCATGCTCCACATTGAACACATTTATTATCATCTATCTTAGCCGCAAAATCTTCATCAGTGGATATGGCTTTTACTTTACAAGCTTGAACGCATGGTCTTAAGAAATTTTGAATAGCGTTATATTGGCAAGCTTTAGAGCATAAGCCACAATTTACACATTTTGTTTTATCGATAATTGCAGTTCTTGTATTTGGATTAAAAGATATTGCCGCACGATGACATGCTTTTTCGCAACGATGCGCAATACATCCTCTACATCTATTAGTGACTTCATATCCTCCAATAGGGCATTCATCACAAGCAATTTTGATAACTTCAACAATATTATCAATATTTTTGTTACCACCCATTGCTAATTTCATACGCTCTTCCACAATTGCGCGTTCTTTATAAATACAACAACGCATACTTGGTTTAGGACCTGGTACTACTTTTTTAGGTATTTCATAAAAATCTTCGACTAATGAATCATTAAAAGTGGATTTAGCCATTTCTTTTAAGACTTTGTACTTCAACTCTTGAACATTTGTGTCAAATTTTAACATGATTTTTCCTCACTTATTTTAAAAATAACTAACTTTTATGTTTTTGCCCATTAGTTTTAGCATTTTCGCTAATTCATCAATAAGTTGCATTTTTAATGAAAAACTTAAATGAACATCATCACTTTGATGGGCATTATTAATTGCACATCCTACAAAGAAGTTAATGTCTGTTGCTTCTTCAAATAATAATTTAGCAATTTGAGAAGCACCATCTCTTTTATAACTCCAATCAAAATAAGAATGGTTTTTCCCTTGTAGCATGTCTTTAGCGTAATCTAATACTCTATTAATCGTAATTACACCTTCAGTTACTAAATCTACGCCTTCAATACTTGCAGTAGGCGGTATTTCTTTATCAATGTAATCAAGTGCTAAATCAAGTGGCTTATGTAAATATTTAGCCACAATGTTAGAGGTTGTTCCCCCACTAACAATATGTTTACCACCTTTAGCAAAAAATAGAGATAACATCTTTTCATCATCATCTTTATTTGAAGCTGGGCCAATTAATAAATTAACTTGACTTCTTTCCCTAATTCGCACAACTGCAGCGGTTGTGTCATCGCCAGGACGATGATTATATAGTTCATTACAATAATCTACCAAACTTGTTGCAAGTGACATTGAAGAATAAGACTTTTGATATAATCCTTGCAAAAAATCTTTAATTTGCGGAATGTCCCAACCAAAATTAAGAGTTTCGCCAATCCCAGCATGAACCACGCCATCGCTAAATAATACAAACGTGTCATACAAGTTAGCTTCAAGTTTTGTATGGTAAACTTTTTTATCATCAACAATTTTTAGTGTCCAATCCAAATCTTTACTTTTACCATTACTAATAACAAAAGGCATTGGATTATCATAATTATAAATTTCAACAAGGCGATTATTTTCTACTTTTATAATTGTAAAAGTAGAATAAGCAATACAACGTTCTTTACAAACAGGAAGTGTTTCGGCAATAGTATCCACACATTCTTTTATAGAAACATTTTTAGCAATCATTGTTGATAACATTTTAGCAGTTAAAGTTGATAAAATATTAGCTTTAACTCCACTACCTAAGCCATCAGCAAGCACCAAAATTGTTGTATCATCATTAGGATGAATAACTTCAATATGGTCGCCGCATAATTGTTCACCAACATGGTTGTAGGATAAATATCCTACTTCGGTAATATACTTACTTATCATTTTTCAAAGTATCCTTTAACGATAACAATGCTACTTTAGTTTCCGCAGCTGATTCGCCTAATAAAGAGGCAATTTCTTGAACAGCGCGCATGTTTTTTTCAATTACTTCGTTTGTAATTTCAACTGATTTTTTGAGTACTTCTTCACGTTTTTGTAAAGATATTTCGTTTTTAGTTATATCGCGCATAACGCAAATCAAAATATGGAATTTACGATCATAAATAATCGTATTTTCAACATATTTATCATATTCGCTTAAATACATTTTCTTAAAAATAGTATTATCATATTCTCCTAAAGCTCGAGCGTATTCCGTTGGATCTAAAATCATCGTAACGTTCTTTTTTAATACAATATTAGGAGAGCTAATACCAACAATTTTACACATTGCACTATTCATCAATTGAATATTTAAGTCTTCATCTAAGACCATTAATCCATTTGGAGTATTGGAAACAATTTTATCCGAAAATGATTGCGCTTTTTCCATTAAAAATGGTAAACACATCTCAGGAATTGCTTTTCCTTGAATAATTGCAATAGCTTTTTCTCTACAAGTGCTATATCCGCATGATCCACAATTTAATTCTGCAGATTTATCTAATTTTCCCATCAATTTTAATGTGTTTTCGATATCAGCTTCTGATGGCACAGCATGAATTAAAGAATATGGATTATAAGTCTTACTAATATTAGTTTCATTAATTTCCATATTGTCAAAATCTTTTTTGCCAGCCGCATTTTCAATAGCTAAATAACTAGTTACTACACTACGAGCTTTATCTTTAATCATTGGTCCGTTTACACAGCTACCATGACAAGCAGACATCTCAATAAAACATTTATGAATTTTTCCATTAATAATATCTTCTAAAGCATAGCG
>CAKPAV010000053.1 GCA_934133115.1 uncultured Bacilli bacterium | reverse complement strand
ATTGATAATTTTATGACTAATTTATTTAAAAAATATAGCAAAATTGATGTGCTTATTTGCAATGCTGGGATTTTCCATCCGGAAAAAGGATTAAAAACTAAAGATGGATATCCACTTACAATTGGTACAAATTATATTGGTTTGTTTTATTTGCTTGAAAATATAAAAAATAGATTATCTAATACAAAAATCATTATTGTTTCTTCTATTGTCTATCGTTATACCAAATATAAAGATTATAAGTTTTTATTAGAAGAAAACACATCTGCTTTTAATCAATATAAATTATCAAAAACCGCTATTACAAATTATTTCTATTATTTAAGTCAAAATACAAATTTAAATATCTATATGATGCATCCTGGTGTTAGTTCCACTAATATATTTTCTAACCCTAATGTTTCATATTGGAAATGGTTTAAAAGTCTTGCTAAATGGGTAATGTCCTTTGTTGTTCATTCTCCTAAAAAAGCCGCTTTAGGTATTTCCTTACTTGCTAGCAAAAATTATCCTAATCATACTTTTTTAGGCCCTAGAGGTATCGGACAAATATCCGGCTATCCAAAAATTATTAAATTAAAAAATAGTGGGAAGAAATACGCTAACGAATTATATATAAATACGAAAAAAGCGATTGAAGGGGGAAATAAATATGTTAAGTGTAAGTAATGTGTCGTTACAATACGGAGGCAGAGTTTTATTCAAAGATGTCAATGTCAGTTTTCAACCACAAAACTGCTATGGAATTATAGGCGCTAATGGAGCGGGCAAATCTACTTTCTTAAAAATTTTATCTGGAGAAATTGAACCAAATACTGGTGAAGTAACAATGTCTGATAAAGAAAGAATGTCCGTTTTGAAGCAAGATCAAAATGCTTATGATAATGAAACTGTTATTGATACAGTTTTATTAGGACATCCTCGCCTTATGGAAGTACAAAGAGAAAAAGATGCTTTATATGCTAAACCTGATTTTAGTGAAGAAGATGGCATATTAGCAGGCGAGCTTGAACTAGAATATGCTGAACTTGATGGCTATGAAGCTGACGCTAATGCTAGACAATTATTAAATTCATTAGGAATTACTGGTGAATTGCAAGATAAATACATGCATGAGCTTGATTCAAAACAAAAAGTTAAAGTTTTATTAGCGCAAGCATTATTTGGTAATCCAGATATTTTAATATTAGATGAACCTACCAATAACTTAGATGCAATTGCAACACGTTGGTTAGAAAATTTCTTATATAATTTTGAAAATACCGTTATTATAGTTTCTCATGACCGCCACTTTTTAAATAAAGTTTGCACAAGAATTCTTGATGTCGATTATGGAAAGATCCAAGTTTATATTGGTAACTATGACTTCTGGTATGAATCTTCGCAATTACTTTTAAAGCAAGCTAAAGATCAAAACCAAAAAGCTGAAGCACGTATCAAAGAATTACAAGATTTTATTGCTCGATTTGCGGCTAATGCTTCTAAATCAAAACAAGCAACATCAAGAAAGAAAGAATTAGATAAAATCGAATTAACTGATTTAAAACCATCTAATAGAAGATATCCGTTTATCGATTTTAAATTTGAAAAAGATTTAGGACAAGATATATTATTTGTCGAAAATCTTAGCAAAAAAGGATTATTTTCTAATATAAGTTTTACTCTTAAACGCGGTGATAAAGTAGCATTCCTTTCACCAAATAGTAATATATTAAATGCTTTATTTGATATTTTAGCAGGCGAAGACGAAGATTATGAAGGTAAATTCAAATATGGTATTACAGTAACACCTACTTATTTACCAACTGAAAATAGTAAATATTTTGAAGGACATACTGAGTCATTAGTGGATTGGCTTCGTCCTTATTCTAGTGATCAACACGAAAGTTATTTACGTGGCTGGTTAGGTAGAATGTTATTTTCTGGTGAAGAAGCACTTAAGCCTGTTAATGTTCTTTCTGGTGGAGAAAAAGTTCGTTGTATGATGGCCAAAACTATGTTAACTGCGGGTAATTTATTAATTATGAACGAACCTACCAATCACTTAGATCTTGAAGCAATTACTGCTTTAAATAAAGGTATGATTAACTATAAAGGTGTTTTATTATTTACAACACACGACCACGAATTAATGCAAACAGTCGCTAATCGTATTATTTATATTGATGAAAATAGTTTTATTGATAAAGAAATGACTTACGATGAATATTTAGACTTAATGAATAAATAATATGGAAAATGTATTATTAATTGAAGCAATTATTGATAAAAATGAATTTTTATATAAGCATAAAGAAATGCTTAATCTTTTGTTTACCTTAGGCGTTACACCTAACTTTATCGCTTCACAAGTTTTGAGCGAACCTTATATAAATAGTTATTTAGGAACTGGAAAAATCGATGAAATACATCGTTTAATTAAATCCGAAAATATCGAACTTGTAATTTGTAATTTTGATTTAACTCCAACGCAATATGATACTTTACATCATATTTTTAAAGTAGAAATTTTAGATCGAACTGGCGTTATTCTACAAATTTTTTCAATTATGGCAAAAAGCAAAGAAGCGCGTTTACAAGTTGAAATTGCTAACTTAAAATATTTAAAAAATCGCCTTGTTAATAAAGAAGCTAATTATTCCCAAGTCACTAGTGGTGGCTCCGCTCATAATAAAGGCTCTGGAGAAAAACAAATTGATTTAGATCGAAGTAAATATCGTATGCTTTTAAAAAGAAAGCAAAAAGAATTAGATGAATTAGTTATTCAAAGAAAAAACACGCGCAAAATGCGCACAAATTTACCGGTTGTGGCTATCGTTGGTTATACCAATGCTGGAAAATCCACACTTCTTAATAAATTGATTTCTAAATCCAATAACAAAAATAGTAAAAAAGTATTAGAAGAAGATCGTCTTTTTTCTACTTTAGAAACTTCTACTCGTCTTATCGACATATATAATTATCCTAGTTTTTTATTAACTGACACTGTTGGCTTTATTTCTCATCTTCCGACTATGTTAGTGGATGCTTTTAAATCCACTCTAGAGGAGATTAAAGAAGCTGATTTATTGATTAATGTCGTTGACGTTTCTAGTCCATATTATATGGATAATTTGTTTGTAACTGAAGACATTTTAATTAAACTTGATGCCAGTAATATCCCACAAATTATCCTTTATAACAAAGTTGATGAATGCAAGAATATTCCTTTTATTCCTAAAGAAAACGAATTATTAGTATCTTTAAATACCGATGAAGACATTGAGCAAATTATGCAACTTATCTTTGATAGGTTAAGCAAAAATTGGGAATATCAGCAAATAAAAATCCCAGTTTTTAAAGACATATATCGCTTAAAGAAACTAGGATATGTTAAGAATATGGAAATGTTTGATGACTATTATTTAGTCGATTTATATTTTCCGTCTTATAACAAACAAAAGCTTAAAGATTTTTTAAATGATTAATATATAAGGCATGTATTTTATTTGTCATATCTAATAAGGTCATATTTTCACTATCAATTTGATAATTTGTTTTATGTTTTAATTCTTCTGGGAATTTTGTTTCATCATTAGCAATACGAGATTTAGCTTGTTCTACGCTATCGCCACGTAGAATCATACGTTCAAATCTCGTTTTTTCATTTGCATCAAGAAAGAATGTAACAATACGAGGGTCATGTAATTCTAAAAAAGATTTAAAGCCATTAGGATCAACAATTAATACTTTATCATCAGCAATTTCTTTTTTAGATGAGCCATAGAAATTACCATTATATAATGTTGTTTCTACAAATGCTCCTTGTTCTTTTAGTTTTAAAAATTCATCTTTGCTAACAAAATGATAATCCACATCATTTTCTTCCGACTTTCTTATTGGCCTAGTAGTATGCGTAATAACCTTTTTTATACCATATAATGCATTTAATAACTTTGCAACTTCTGTTTTTCCGCTTGCGGAAGCTCCAACTAATAAAATCATAATGAGTCCTCACTTTTTATATCGTAAGTATAGCAACATTTTATTTCACTTTAAATATAAATATAATTTTTTTGCTTTTTTTCGCTTTTTATCTTCTTATTCACTATATGTTATATGGGAGGTTAAAAAATGAGTGTTCATAAAAAGCGAGCATCATATAAAAGTATGGAAAAAGACATTAATGATATTTTTATTAAAATTAGAAACATAACGTTTAGTAGTAATTTTTTAGCTCGTAATAGTATTTTATTAAAAGAAGAGGATTATCCTTATTTTAGTAGTGGCAATTCCAAAAACATGTATTTACTTTTTAAAGTAAGGCAAGCGCTTTTTACTCTTGATGAAAATGATAGAGTATTTATTATCAATGAATTTTATTATCGAAACAAAGATTGGTGGTTTTCTTTGTATTCTCGTAGTTCTTTTTATCGCAAAAAGAAACATGCAATGATGATGTTTCTAAAATATTATAATATATGCTTATAAAAAAATTATTTGCAATTATTTTATTTAGTATCAATATAATTCCAAAAACAGAAACCACATTAAAAAATCGTTTTGCCAATATAAGAATAACTGCTTTTAACGAAGCGCTGAGAGTTCATACAATTAGATACACATTCGTTTCTAGTGTGAAATGTGATGTAGAATTTAAAGCAATAGTAACTAAAACTAATGGCATTGCAAAAACCATTAATACAAAAGTTGTAAAAGTTGATGGCAGTTATATTGGAAGATTTACTTTAAGTTCAGGATATATTGAAGACGAAGCATATCTAACAATAACTGCTCAAAGTGATACATTCTATTGTGTACGAGAATTTGTATTATATATTGCTAGAACTTCATATCAAACCATCACCACATCTAAAACTTATCAACGCGATAGTGCCTTGCAAATATGTCAAGCTGATGGCTATGAAAAAAGATATAGTGAATATATTAGATTTTCTTTTAATAACAGATTAATTAGATCTTTTCCTTATATCAATGTTAACAATTTAAGAATAACTTATAAAACTTCTTACACTGAAGAAAATGTGGTAGATGGAAAAGAAGTATGGTTAATTATTGATGATGTAGATGATAATTTCCCACTATTACAAGATGAAAATAAAATAGTTAAAATTTCTTATATTTTAAAAGAAACCGACACAAATATTTATCAAATGGAACTTAATGAAAAATTGTATTATAATGTCCAAACTCTTTTATTAAGTCGTATTCCTAAAGATGGATTTATACCCACAACCACTATTTTCGTTCCAAAGAATTCTAAAACTTCTTATTTAAAAACAATTTATCAATTCAAAAGTCTTGGCTATCAAGCTTTAAATATATTAAACAAATATATTGGTAGTTGTTCAACTTCTAAATATTGTGTAAAGATTGATGAAAGTGATAATTATCGAAACGACAATGAAATCGAGGTTAAATTAAAATGATTATCTTTTTTCTCGTTGCTACTATAACAATTTTTTCAGTTAATAATTTTATAAATATAACAGCAAAAGAAAGTATTAATCAAAGATTTTATACTTCTTTAAAGTCATCACTTGAAAACTCTATTACGCTTAATGATAGTCTTAATGATGCTTACATTGATTTACATACTTTATCAAATGTATTATCAAAAACATTAAGTTATAATCTGATAGATTTTGCAGATAATTTTTATTTATATATTAACTCTTATTATAATGATTTAACGCCTTGTACTTATGCTTGCAAAACTGTAAATGTGCGATTAAAAGTAAATGTAAATGTCACTTTTACTTATGACAAAAGTTATAAATTAAGTCTGGAAGAAAATTATGTATAATAAGGCATACGATTATATAAATAATTCATTCTTAAAGCCATTATTAAGCAATAAAAAAATAACAGATATTTCTTATAATGGGAAGGACATATATTATCAAGATAACAAAGGCAAGCACAAATCAAATATAAAATTATCTTTAGAAAATGCAAATAATTTTATTAGACAAATAGCAAATTTAACCGAACAAATGTTTTCACTTACTACTCCAATCTTAGATGTATCAATTCAAGAATACCGTTTTAATGCAGTACATAATTCTATATGTCGAAAAGCGTATGAGAAATGTCCCACATTTGCTTTAAGAAAAGGAAGCAAAGGCATAAATGCTGATACGATTATAGCAACAACTCCTAATAAAGTTTTTGACTTTCTAAAAACAGCCATACAAAACAAGAAATCAATAGTTATATGTGGAGAAACCGGATCAGGAAAAACCGAATTACAAAAATATTTATTGACATTTTGCAATAAAAATTCGCGAATTATAGTAATTGACAATGTTTCTGAACTAATAGGAATTGATAGTAACAATATGGATGTAACATACTGGCAATATGATTCTCATTCTTCTTATTGTACTTTAGATGATTTAATTAGCAATTCATTAAGATTTAATCCTGATTGGACAATTATTACCGAAGCACGCGGAAAAGAAATGTATCCGATAATTCGTTCTATTTTAACTGGACATCCTCTAATTACCACTATCCACGCTAAAAATTTAGAAACAACGCCATCAAGAATATTACAAATGATTATGCAAAGCACAAACAATTCTATGGATTCTTCAATTTTAATACAAGAAATATATAGTGCGTTTGATATTGGGATACATGTAGCAATTAAGTATGAAAATGGCGTTTTAATCCGTTATATCGATCAAGTTGGTGTATTTAAAAACGATTTAACTTTAAAAGTAATTTATGATATTAAGGAGAATAATGATAAAAATGATTATCGGTTTAATACTTAGCTTTATTGTCTTCATTTTAATATATTTTACTTTAAATAATTATGTATTTGCTGCTATTTTCACTATTTATACTTTCTTATATTCTTTATATGTTAATATCAAATTTAAAAAGTACTCTACTTTTATACAAAAGACCAAAGAATGTAATAACTTTATTAATACATTTTCAATTAGTTTAAGTATCTCAAATTCAATAGATAAGGCATATCAAGACACTTCATTACAAGTTAGTAAACAATTAAAAAAAGAATTAAATAAACTAGTTTCAATTGATAATTATGAAAACCTTAAAAGTTTAGAAGCATATTTTACTTTCCCAAATTATCAAGTTTTCTTAAATATCTTACATTTGTATATCAATAATGGTGGTAATTTTTTAAAGATGACAGAATTATTACGTGAAGAATTAAGACGTAATGTTGAAATTGTTTCCACTTTACAAGTAATTAACACTAGAAAAATATATGAATGTTCAATTTTATGGGGATTTTCTACCGCTATTATTGTATTTTGCCGTTTTGGATTGACTAATGTATTTGTAATGATGGCAAAGAGCAATTTATTTATATACGGCATTATATTTTTCTTTATTTTCGAACTATTTTCTATTCATTTACTGCTTAAAAACTGTTTTAGTTCTTTGGAGATAATAAACTATGAAAAAACTAAAAAATAAAATTATAGATCTTAATTTAAATTATAAAAAGGAAATAACTAAAATAGCTTTAATAATTATTATTGCTAATTGCTTAATTGCCTTTTTTGCTATCTATTTTAAAAATATCAAATTGATAATATTTATTTTTCTAGCCCCATTTTTAATACTATACATTTTTAATATTAATTATGATAAAAGAATACTTAATTACAAACAATCACTTGAAAATGAATTTGTTACCACTCTAAACTACATTCAAACATATTTAAGTAATGGATATAATGTTTATCAATCGATTAATGAAATACTAGAAATATGTAATGATAATTTAAATAAGTTATTTATTTCTCTATTATCGGATATTGATGAAGATAAATCTGTTACACCTTTTATTATATTTGCTAATAATTTTGGCTCATCTTTAATACAACAAGTAATGATTTCATTATATTTAATGGTTGAAAACGGCACTGATATTACCTATATTTCTAGATTTATGCCACTATTTTCTCAACTAAAAAAAGATAATGAACAGAAAATTATAAAGGATATAAATAGTCGTTATGACTCATTAAATTTGTTACCAGTTGTTGGAGCTGCAATAATAACAATCATTATTATCATTGGCATTGTAAGTATAATAGGAGGTATGTTAAATGGCATCTAATTTAGGAAATATATTAGCATTATTAATAACAATACCATTAATCATGTTACTAGGTGATGCATCGTTTATTCAATCTAAATATATTGCTTTAGAAAATATAGCAACCCAAATTTCTTTTGTTATCCAAAAAGAAGGGAAGATAAGAAATGAACTAATTCAATATGTCGAAGATACATATTATGTTGATTTTAAAAATGAAACTTCCGCCAATGTTGGATTTGGAGATTTTATTTCATTTAGCATTCTACATTCCTATACTGGACTTTTTGATAATAGAGAATATCTAATTCAAGTAAGTCGCACTATAGTAATTGGATATATAGAATAGAAAGGAGCAAAACATGGGAGAACTTAAAGGTCAAATTTTAGGCGTACTTTTAGTATTAATGGTCTTTGGTGGATTAGTTGCTAGTTATCAAGCAATATTTAATTCCGCCAATAGCGCTATCACTGAAAGGGCTAGTGAAACTATCACAAAAACAAGCAGTAAATAGTAAATACTAATAAAGGGGATTTTCATTAATCCTCTTTATTTAGTTTTACAAAAAAAACTTATGTGATATAATAATTTTGAAGTTGAGGTGATTATAAGATGAACAAACTAGAAGAAATTAAAAACATGTTTGCTGAAAAAGTAAAAGTAGACAATATCAATCCTAATATGGAATTAAAAGCTTTAGGCTTAGATTCTTTAGACTTAGTCGAATTAATTATGGATATTGAAGAAAAATATGGTGTTGAATTTAGTAATGAAGAATTAATGAGTTTCAAGACTGTTGAAGACGTATTAAAGTCAATCGAAAAAAAACTTTAATAATTTGTTAAATAATTGTTGAAATTTATTTTTATCTATGATATTATTCTTTTTGCTTAGCGATAGTTAAGCAAAAAAACACGCTTACTTAGCTCAGTCGGTAGAGCTATCGGCTGTTAACCGATCGGTCGTAGGTTCGAGTCCTACAGTAAGCGCC
>CAKPAV010000052.1 GCA_934133115.1 uncultured Bacilli bacterium | reverse complement strand
TTCATCATCAAAACATAGAAAAAACGTAGACATATCTTTTATGCCTTCGTTTTTTACTATTAATGTTCTTAAACAAATATCGTTTAAATATTTATTATCTTTATATTTTTGGGAGTAAATTTTATAAAACTCTCGAATGGTCATTAATTTTCACCAGCTAATTTATCTTGTTGATCAGCATCGATTAAGGCATTAAGAATTTCATCTAAATCGCCTTCCATAACACGATCCAATTTTTGAACTGTAAAGCCAATACGGTGATCAGTAACACGATTTTGTGGATAGTTATAAGTTCTAATTTTTTCTGATCTTTCACCTGTACCAATTTTTAAACGACGTTCAGAAGAAATTTTAGCATCTTGTTCCGCTTGTTTAGCAGCATATAATTTTGCTCTTAACATATTCATCGCAATTTCACGGTTTTGAATTTGTGATTTTTCAACTTGGCAAGCCACTACTATACCAGTTGGAATATGCGTAATTCTAACTGCCGATTCGGTCTTATTAACATTTTGACCGCCTGCACCTTGTGAACGATATGTATCAACTTGTAGATCTTCATTACGAATTTCAATTTCGACTTCTTCAGCTTCTGGCATAACAAGAACTGTTGCAACTGAGGTATGAATTCTTCCTTGAGCTTCAGTCTTTGGAACACGTTGAACACGATGAGCGCCAGATTCGAATTTCAATTTAGAGTAAACACCATCACCTTTAATCATGAACGAAACCATAGCAAATCCGCCCATTTCAGAAGGTGCTTCATCAATCATTTGAATTTTCCATCCTTGTTTTTCAGCATATCTAGTATACATTCTAAATAAATCACCAGCAAAGATGTTCGCCTCGTCTCCACCCACTGCGCCTCTAATTTCAACGATAATATTTTTATCATCATTTGGATCTTTTGGTAAAAGTAATAATCGAATGTCATCAATAATTTGTGGTTCTAATTCTGATAATCTTTTTAATTCTTCTTTTCCTAATAAAGATAATTCTTCATCAGAATCATTAGCCATTAGCATAGCTTCTTCTTTATCTTGAACAACTTTCTTATATTCCAAATACTTTTCAACAACTGGAGCAAGGTTTGCTCTTTCTTTAGAAAGATCACGAAATAACTTCATGTCTTTCATTGTTGATTCTTCCATTAATAACTTATCAACTTCTTCTAAGCGCTTTTCTGATGCTTCAAGACGTTGTTCTAACTTAATTTCCATAGTATCCCTACTTTCAACTACTTAATAATAGCAAATTATTCAATGATTTTCATTAAAAAATAATGATTTATCATTATAAGCATTTAAAAATCCCCTAACAAAATATATTAGGGGACTGATAAATTTATTAATTATTGAAATTCATGAACGATATTACCATCTTGATCTTCATAGATAAGAATTAAATAATGTTCTTTAATTTTATTTTCTTCAATAGAAATTTTTACTTCTTTTTTTCCGTCTTTCTCAACACTTTCAAATTTGGTTTTCTTCTTAGAAGTGCCACTTTTTTCTTTGAATTCTACTTCAACTTTATTTTTATTAACTTCAAATTCTAATTCATATTCTAAAGTTTTTTTGCCATCAGTGTAGCTTGTATATTTATATTCTTCTTCGTTATCTTCTATTTCTTGCTCCACTACAACATAATTTAATTCATCAATCATGACTTTAAATTCTACTTCAAATTCACCCTCTTCGATTTCTTTTTTACCTTCCATTTTGTATGTTACATCGTTATTAATAACGATACCAGATAAATGAAATTCTTGTTCATTATCAACTTCTTTGTCATCGTTATCATCTTCATCAGCAATAATTAACTCATTAAAATAAAATTTGTAACTAGATGTATTGCCATCTAAGTCCGAAGTAGAAATTGTATACATTTTTTGATAATCAGATAAATCGGAATTTTCTTCTTTAGAAGTTATCATATTGCCACTTATAAGATTATCCACTACTTCTAATTTTTTCAAAATTTCTGTTTTATCTTCTTCTGTCAAATTAGCGGCTTTCCTTTTTAAAGATGGTGCATTTCTCATGTTAAGCATATTAATTCCGCTTAATGCAGACAATGAATACATGTCTTTAAACGATGCTTTGTTTGCATTGTTTGGTGTTGGATTATTCAAATCACATCCACTTAAACTCAACACTCCTAGTCCTAATAAAATAAATAATTTTTTCATAATGTTTTTTCCTCCTGAGCTCTGCTCACTTATCATACAAAGAAGATATTTATTTTATTGGTAATATTTTTATTTTTTTATTTTAATTATATTTTCATCATCAAATTTAAATTCATATTCATCTTTTAAAATTGTAATTATTACTTCATATTCTACCAAATCATTTTCATATGAACATTCAATAGTGGTATCGTCTTTATATTCAAAATTATATTCATCTATTGATAACTCTTTGCCGTTAATGTCATATTTCTTTAGTTCAATAGACATTTCTTTTTTATTATTTTTAGTTTCTATTTCTAAAGAAGTTTCTTCAGTTTTTTTGTTATCTTTATAAACCATGTAAGTATATTCATTTTCAAATTTTTCGATTTCTTGTTCAATAACTATGTAATCTGATTTATTCTCATTTAAAAATATTTTTAATTCTAATTCACATTCATCTTGTTCAATTTCTTTATTACAAATTATTTCATATTCTTGATTATCTTTTAGCATTACACCTTTTAAAACTGATGATGTTTCATTCTTCTTGTCATCTTCAATAGTAATATTTTCATTATAATAAATAATATAAGAGCTTTTATATTGTGCTCCATCGATAAAAGTTGAGGTTAATTTGTATTCAAAATTGTTATAATTTGTATCATTATTTTTTTCTAGCGATGTTATAACATTATCTTTTTCAAACATCATTTCACCAGTAAGTAAATAGTCTTTAATATCAGAGGCAATTTCTTGATAGTTATTTTCATTGCTATTTTTAAATTTTGCTAATCTTTTTAAATTACTATTATTTGATTCATTAGGTAAAAAGGCTCCTAGTGCTTGAATTTCATAACTAAGACTTTTCTTTGATTGTGTTAAAGTAATTTGACTATTAGGATTAGAGGTATTAGTTATTTTTGGTAAAACAGTAACCAAAGTTACAACAAGCGCAACCGCTAAAAGAGAAAAAGATAATACTGGTTTGAAGTTAAACTTTTTAGTTTCTTTTTCTAAAGGAGTATAATCAACACGGCTTAATATTTCTTTTTGATAATCATTAATAATTATCTTACTTGAGGCATCTTTAATAATTTTTTTAATTTCTTTATTTTTCATATTTAGACATCCTTTCTTTTAATTTTTTAATCGCACGATTATACATCCATAAAATCGTTCCTAATGGCTTGGACATAATTTTAGCAACATCCGCAAACTTATAATCAAGAATAACATGATATGTAACTATTTCTCGTTCTTCTTGTGAGTCTAATAATTCAAGGATTGTTATAACATTACTTCCAATATATGGCATATCTCTTGTATCCATATAGTCGAGTGGTTCATCATCTTCGGTGTTCCTTTTCATCTTATTGTAATAATTTATACTTAAGTTTCTTGCAATTGTGGATAGATACGCATAAATATTTTGTGATGATTTAACATCACCAATATTATTTAAAAATGTCACATAAGTATCTTGCATAATATCTTCCGCAAGCGTTTGTTCTTTTAAAATAGTAAAAGAAGAGAAAAATACTTGTTTATGTGTTAATTCATAAAACAAATTAAAATTAGAATGGTCGTTTTGTTTAAACTCATCAATCATTTCACTTAATTCCATATAACACCCCTCGCTTTTAATACAAATAAGTATTTGTTTTTATTGGAAAAAATTTATTTTTAATAATTTTATCATATACATTCTTATTTACTAAGTGCAAGTAGTAATTGTAAGCGGTTACCAACTACGAAATATTATCTACCAACTTCGTAATCTTTCTTGTGAGTATTTATAAAGGAAAATATATTAGCAGTGATGTTTTATTTTATACTCAAAGGAGGAAATTATTTTATGAGAAAAAATAAAATGCCAAAATTTTGGTTAGCAATTTCTTTACTAACCGGATTAGGTGTCCTTAGTGGTTGTAACAATAATACTTCCACATCCAAGCCAAACTCTACTTCTCCTAGCACTCAAACAAGTACACCAATAGAAAATATTGGTGTTACCGAAGTCATGCTAGAATTAAGTAAACAAAATGCAAAGATTGGAGAAATCATTACTGCGAATGTAAAAATTAAGCCTTCAAATGCTACAAACAAAGAATTTACATTATCAAGTAGTGATACTACTATTGCTAAAATCACAAAAGATAATAAGATTGAATGTTTAGCAAGAGGTACAGTTACAATTACTGCAAGAAGTGTAAGTAATCCTACTAAAAAAGCCGAAGGTAAATTAGTTGTTTTAGGTAGCGATGAAGAAGGAAGATATGAGAATGTTTTTGAAGCTGAAAATGCTCATCTTGTTGGAGCAGCTGGTAGTTCTATTGGAACTGAAGCCGTCGATGATGATCGTTTAAGTGGAACAGGTGTTGTTGGTAAATTATCTAAAGGTGATCGTATCATTTGGGGTATTAATGCTGATGAGGCTGACACAAATGCTAAGCTACAATTTAGATTAATGGGTCCTAGTGGCTGGTTAGGAATGTGGGATTCAATACCTTATACATTTGCGGATTTCTATACTGTTAAAGTTAATGGAAAAGTAATCAATACTGAAGATGTTCACGTTGAGGGAACATTAAATCGTGGCGGTTCTGCTGATTATTATAATGTTAAAGATGTTGTCATTGGTAAAGTTGAATTAAAGAAAGGATTAAATGTTATTACATTCGTTTTATCTAATCGTTTCGATCAAACAACAATTAGCGATGATAATTATAGTGGCACTCTATCTTGCTTAGGAAATATTGATAGTATGACTCTTTTCTCAAAAGCAAACTTAGAATATGTAGCAGATACAAATGAAGTTGAAGGCGCCGATCCAGATGTGGCATTAAAATCCACAAAAATGGAAGTTGAAGCCGCTACAACGAGAATTTATGAAAATAAAGAAAATCCAAATGTTAATATTTCACCAAAAACATTTGTTGAATTTAAAGAAAATATGAAAGTGTTATTTGGATTTAATTCTAGCAATACTTTAGCTAAATTATCCTTTAAAGTAGCGTCACCTTATGTAAATGCCGCAACTGAAATGACTGATACAAATCTAGGTGATATCATGACTGTCACTTTAAATCAAAAGAACTTAGATTTATCAAAGATGACTTTAAAAGGCAATGTTTCTAAAGGTTCAAAAGAAAATTTCACAGTAGTGGAAACCGGTTGGTTAAGTTTTAAAGAAGGAAAGAATACTTTAAGTTTTAATATTAAAAAAGGAACAGGATTCGAATATCTTGGAGGATTAGATTTCGTTGACATTTCTTATTTAGATGGTACTTTCACTCCTTTCTTAGCGGAAGAACCTGCTGACATTGTTTCATATAAATTTGAAGCTGAAGCTAATACAACAAAACGTGTTGGTTATGATGAATTAGCAACTGGTGCACAAATGGTTGAATTTAAAGCCGCTAAAAAAGTTGAAACAGATAAATATGTTAATAAAGTAGAATCAACAAAGATTATCTATGGTATTGTTGCTGATGCATCTGCAGTAGCTACCGTTAAAATGCGTGTAGCCGCTCCTTATGTTGATGCTAATACTATAATGGAAGATGTCAATTTAGGTGATATCGGTGATTTATGGATTAATGATAAGATAGTAGAAACCACTTATACTTTAAAAGGCAATAACTTAAAAGGAACAAAAGAAAACTTTACTACTATTACTCTTGAAACTCAAATCGAATTAAGAGCAGGTAAAAACCGTATTTCATGGGAACCACGTAATTATACTAATAACAATTATGAATACTTAGGTGGACTTGATTATATTGAATTAGAAACTTCTAGTAAATTAGAAGCTTATGAAGTAAATATGTGGACAGATCGTCATACTTACTTTGATGATGATAATAATGAACCAATTTATGTTACTGTTGATAAAGTAAATGAATCTTCACCAAATTCATGTTGGGTTGGTGTATATCAAGGTGGAGATAATATTTATTCTAATTCTCCAGGATCAATTTATTACTACTATCCAACAAATACATCTTGGAATAGTGATGGAAAAACTTATTTAGGAACGCCTTGTGATGTTACAAAACAAAATCCTAATGGTGAAAGACCTGGTATAAGTGGCGCAACTGGTGGTATGTATCAAATCGTTTATATGGAAAAAGATAGCAAAAATACCGCTACTGGTGCTTATGATGTCTATGATGTTATTACAATCGGTGTTTGGAATGATCCAGTCGTCGGTTATGGTGGATACGTTAAATAATTATGAATAAGAACTACAATAATAAAATATTGATTAGTTCAGCGAGCTTCCTCCTAGTGGCTTTAATGCTACTAGGAGGTTGTTCTACTAATCAAGACTCTAATTCAAATTCTACTTCTACTAGTACTAGCGTTAGTAATTCTACATCTATTACTCCTGATATTAATTCAAATAACTTATCTATTAATTATTATCATGATACAACAATAAAAAACTGCGCTGAAGGTCTTGTTTTAATTCAAAAAAGTAACACATTTAATAACAATATCAAAAAGATATCTTTAAAATGGGGAGATGACACTACTCCTTTTGAAGATTATGATGCTTTGATAACTTTTGATAATATGAACGCTAGTGAATTTGAATATAATTTTAAAAAGAATGCCTTAATTCCTTTGAAAGCCACAAAATTATGGGTTATTGCTTATGATAATAATGATGAAATCATTGATAAAGCTTCTAAGGGAATGGCAGAATATAAAAAAGATAGCGAATTATTATATGAATTCCAAGTTATTAGCGACCAACAAGTAAGTACTGGGTCTCCTTGTTTTTATCGAAGATCCAAAAAAGCTTTTGAAGACATTAAAGAAAATTCTCCAAAATCATCTCTTATCGCCGTTAATGGTGATATTGTTGATGAAGCAAAAGCAGAAAACTACGATTCTTTCTTTAATTCTTTTAATACTGTGTTTAAAGATACCAACCAAAAAATGACTATTGGATTAGGAAACCATGAGTTTATTATTCAAAGTGAAAATGGTTATTATCAAGGTGTTAGTGAAGAAGAATTAAACCAAAGATATGAAACTAGATTAAATTTATGGAAAAGTAAAACTGGTAATACTTCACAATATTTTTATGAAGTGATAAATGATAGTTACTTTATATATTTAGGCACTACTAGCATTCCTAAGGCATTAGACGGAAATACACGCGCTGATGCAACATTAGGTAAAGAACAAATTGAATGGCTAAAAAATACTATGGAAAAAGCTGGTAAAACTAATAAACCAATCTATTTGTTCTCACATGGATCTTTAAGAGATACCGTATCTGGGTCTTTATCTAAATTAAATCAAACTTGGTATGGTTATACTCTTGATGAAGAAAATCAAATTCGAAATATTATTAAAGATTATCCACAAACTTTATTTTTCTCAAGCCATTCACATTGGTCATTTGAAAGTGAACAAAGTTATTTGATTTCTGATAATTATCCTTCATTTTTTAATACTGCCGCTGTTGGATATTTATGGGAAGGTAATGGTGGAGGAAAGCATTATAAAGATGGTACTTATGAAAGCGGCGGAGCACAAGGATTATATCTAGAAGTATATGAAGATCAAATCATCATAAAAGGCCGTGAATTTGAAGATGTTGATCAAACATCTAAATATTGGTTTTCAAACTATCAAGTAGTATTGCCATTATAGGAGGTAAAAATCATGAAAACAAAAAAGAAAATAATATTTTCCGCATTAACAGTTTTATCCGCGATTGCGGTCGCTGGTAATATCGTATGTTTTGGTGTTTTGGGCGTTGATTTTATATCTAGCGCTATCGCTGGAACTGGAGCAAATAAGATTGATGAGGAAACTGCAAAAAAAGGCGCGGAATTAGTCAAAAAGATTTCCGAAGATGGTACTGTTTTATTAAAGAATGAAAACAATACATTACCTTTAAACATTCAAGAAAACAATAAAGTAAATGTTTTTGGTTATACTTCTATTGATAATGGTTGGGTGTTCACTGGTGTTGGCTCTGGTTCTTGTAAGCCAGACCCAGAAAAAAGAGTTGGTATTTTAAAAGGTTTGGAAAATGCTGGCTTTGAATATAATAAAAACTTAGCCGAAAAATATAAACAAGCTATACCAACTAGTGATCCATATTTATCTATGAATAAAAATGGTTATATTTTACAACCTGCTACAAGTTTCTATACTGATGAGTTAATAAACGAAGCTAAAAGCTTCTCTGACACCGCTATTGTTGTATTATCAAGAATTAGTGGAGAAAATGTTGGCGAAATTCCTTCAGTAAGTAAAGATTATTTATCGAATGAAACTGATACAACTCGTACTTACTTAGATTTATCTAAAAAAGAGGAAGAAATGCTTAACATTGTTAAAAATAATTTTAGTAAAGTAATTGTTTTATTAAATACCACTAATAACATGCAATGTGATTTCTTAAAAGACGATAAAATCGGTGCTGCTTTATATTGTGGCCCTACTGGATTATGTGGTACTGAAAGTGTTGCTAATTTATTAGCAGGACAAAAAACAATTACCAATGAAAATGGAGAAAAAGAAATTATAAAAATATCTCCTAGTGGTAAATTAGCGGATACTTATGCAAGTGATTTTTCTTCTGAACCAGTATTTGCTAATAAATATGTAAGAAATAAATCTGCAACTGGAGGAAATATCGTTTATCAAGAAGACATTTATTTTGGATATCGTTGGTATGAAACGGCAAATGAGATGGGATTCTTTGATAGTTTAGAACATGGTTATGATTCTGCTGTTATTTATCCATTTGGCTATGGTTTAAGTTATACTGACTTTGCTTGGAAAGTAACAAACGTATCACTTCCTTCTGGTTCTTCTTTAACTAAAGATTCTAAAATTGAAATTGAAGTTAATGTCAAAAATATTGGAGAATATCCTGGAAAAGATGTTGTTGAGCTTTACTTTAAAACCCCTTATATCAGTGGAGGAATAGAAAAAAGTTCTA
>CAKPAV010000051.1 GCA_934133115.1 uncultured Bacilli bacterium | reverse complement strand
GGATAATTTTTTTAATGCGAAAATAAATGCTCATGAGTTAAAAAAGATAAATCAATATAGTATGAATGTCCTGTTTGTCTAGTTCCGGAATTTGCAAGAAAACATAGTATAGTTCAAAAAATGCCTGCTTTTTGTAATCCGGATTATGTGATTTACAGGTAATAAATAATTTAATCATAGTTTCCAAAAAGTAACTATAGCACTTTTTAGTGCGTACTTTTTATTTTAACTCCAATCGATATAATAAATGTGCAATCAAAAATTAACTCGAGTAACGATTGTAAATTAGGAGGAAAAATATTATGAAAATTTTAGTTGTTGGAGCAAACGGAAGAGTTGGCTCATTGGTAGTAAAAGAAGCTCTAGTTAAAGGATTAGAAGTAGTAGGATTAGCAAAAGAAGAAAATAAATCTACTGCAATTAAGTTTATTAATAAAGATGCTTTAGATTTAAAAAAAGAAGAAGTCAAAGATTTTGATGTGGTAGTAGATGCAGTTGGTGGATGGACTAGTGAAACTATTCCTAATATCACTAATGTTATGATCCATTTAGCGGACATCATATCAAACTTAAAGACACGTTTAGTTGTCGTTGGTGGTGCTGGTAGTTTATTTGTGAATAAAGAAAGAACAATTACTGTTGATATGGGAAAAAATTTTCCTGATGCTTGGAAACCATTATCAAGTGCCCATTATAAAGGATTAAAATATTTAATGGCATCTCAAAATTTAAATTGGACTTATATTTCACCAGCTTGTGATTTTGTAAGTGATGGTATTAAAACTAATGAATATCAAATTGGTGGGGAAGACTTATTATTAAATTCTCAAGGATTAAGTACTATTTCTTATGCTGATTACGCAATTGCATTAGTGGATGTCATTATAAGCAATAAATATAATAAAGAACATATTAGTGTTGTTTCAAAATAATATTCTTTAATAGTATCTTATGATATACTATAAGCAAGTTAGATACTAAGGAGAATGAATTATGATTAATTATGATGATTTACCAGCTTGCCCAGTGCAAACATGTTTAAATTTTATTTCGGATAAATGGAAAATATTAATTATTCGCGATTTATTAGATGGAACAAAAAGATTTAATGAATTAAAAAAATCACTTGCACCAATTACACAAAAAATGTTAACGCAACAATTACGTGAAATGGAAAGTGATGGCATTATAAATCGTAAAGTATATCCGGTTGTTCCACCTAAAGTGGAATATTCTTTAACGGATTTAGGTAAATCTTTAAAACCTGTTATTGAAATTATGAAAAAATGGGGAGAAGATTTAAAAAACTCAGTTAAATAAAAAAGACGAGTTGATGTACCATTGATAAGTACCCGTACCATTCTCGTCTTAGTAAAACTACCATATAAAAAAACTTAAGTCAAGAAAAAGCAGGTGATTTTTATGGATTTATTAAATTGGTGTATTGATTATTTGATTAGTTATAATCACTTGACAAATTTAAAATACACTTACAATTTTAATACATTTCGCGCACTAATGAATATTACTTTTCCAAATAATTTAAGTGATGAGTATTATAATAAACAAGATTATGTGCTTAAGAAACTTTTAAGTAGTAAGAAAGTAATAGATGCTAATAACTTAAAATATGTTAATAATATTGCGATATATAAAGGCGATATTACTTTGATAAAGTGTGATGCAATTGTTAATGCTTGTAATGAAAAATTACTTGGCTGTTTTCAACCTCTTCATAATTGTATTGATAACGCTATTCATTCCTTTGCGGGATTAGAAGTAAGAAGAGATTTAATGGAAATCATGAAAAAACAAAATCACAATGAAGAAAATGGAAAATGTAAAGTTACTAGTGCTTATAACTTACCAAGTACATATATCTTTCATACTGTAGGACCTATAATTGAAGAAATAATAACCAAAAAAGATGAACAGGACCTAGCTAATTGCTATCGTTCTTGTTTATCAAAAGCAATAAAGTTGAATATAAAAACAATTGTATTTCCATGTATTTCTACTGGCATATATGGATTTGATAAAGAAAGAGCATCACAAATTGCATATAAAACAGTAAGTGATTGTCTTAAAATTAATAAAAATATAAAAGTAATATTTAATGTTTTTACTAATGAAGATTATCATGTTTATTTAAAAACACTAGGTGATAAATATGATTATTAATACCGGTCAAAGAACAGATATTCCAGCTTTTTATTCCAAATGGTTTATAAATCGAATAAGAGAAGGATATGTTTATGTAAGAAATCCTTATTATCCTAATTTAGTAACAAAATTTGTTTTAGATCCTGAAGTTGTGGATATAATTGGTTTTTGCACAAAAAATCCATCGCCAATGTTTTCTTATTTAGATGAATTAAATCAATTTCGTCAATTTTGGTATATTACCATAACTGGTTTAGGAAAAGATTTTGAACCTAATGTCCCTCATGTTGATAAAGTTATCGAAGATTTTAAGTATTTATCAAGTAAAATCGGAAAATCATCTGTTGCTTGGCGCTATACTCCAATTATTATTAACGATAAATATCCTTTAGAAAGACATATACGAGCGTTTGAATATATTGCTTCAAAATTAGAAAACTATACCGAATTAGCGGTATTTGGCTTTGTTGATTTATATGATAAATTAAAGAAAAATCAACCAGATATTAAAGATGCAACGGATAAAGAAAAAATCATTTTAGCAAAAGAGTTTATGCGTATTGCTAATAACCATCATTTAAAGTTAAGATTATGTTCTAAAGAAAAATGGTTAAAAGAATATGGTGTTGATGTTGATGGATGCATGCGTTTAGAAGATTATGAAAATGCTGGTAATTTTATTTTAAAACCGACTAGTAAAATGCAAGCAAGGAAAGGGTATTGTGCCTGCTTTTTATCTAATGATATTGGCGCATATAATTCTTGTATGCATTTATGTAAATATTGCTACGCAAATGGAAATGTTAATCAGGTTATAAATAATTATCGTAATCATGATGATAATTCCCCACTACTCATTGGTAATTTAAAAGAGACCGATATTATAAAAGAAGCAAAACAAGAATCTTGGATTGAAAGGAGAGAAAAATTATTTTAAATGAATGAAATATTAAAAAACTTAGTCGATGATGCCGATTCAATTGTTATTGGTGCCGGTGCGGGTTTAAGTGCCGCGGCAGGATTTGAATATGGTGGAAAAACTTTCTTAGATAATTTTACTTATATGCATGATAAATATGGTTATAAAGATATGTATAGTGCCGGCTTTCATCATTTTAATAGTCTAGAAGAAAAATGGGCATATTGGTCAAAAATGATTTATTTAAATCGTTATAAATGCGGAGCGCGTGATTTATATAAAAGATTATATGATTTAGTAAAAGATAAAAATTATTTTGTTATAACCACAAATGTTGACCATCAATTTCAACTTGCTGGTTTTTCAAAATCAAGATTATTTTATATGCAAGGTGATTATGGCTTATTTCAATGTAGTGTCCCTTGTCATAATAAAACGTATGATAATGAAAAAGAAGTTCTAGAAATGATTAAAAATATTGAAGATAATAAAATACCCACTAATCTTATTCCCAAGTGTCCAAAATGTGGAAGACCAATGACTACTAATTTAAGATGTGATGATACATTTGTGGAAGATAAAGGATGGCATTTAGCTAAAAAAAGATTTGATACTTTTATTAAAGAAAATAAAAATAAAAAAGTTTTATATTTGGAACTTGGTGTAGGCTATTCAACACCAATTTGGATTAAATATCCATTTATTCAAAATACTTATCAAAATCCTAATGCTACATATGTTTGTGTTGATAAAGGATTTATTTATGTGCCAGATGAAATTAAAGAACGAAGTTATATTTGTAATGAAGATATAAATAAAATAATATAAATAGATTGAATTAGCTTTACGGCTAATTCTTTTTTTTAGTATTTATTTATTATTTTGATAATTAAATACACAATCAAATACTTCTAAACACCAATCATGTGGATGACAAAAGAAAAATGTCTCATGATTCATATTTTGTTCTCGAATATCAGGATTTTTAAAATGCTTTAAATATCTTTTGCGGTACTTTTTTCCCATTCCTAGAGCGTAGAATACGTGAATTGTTGTCCCTTCTTTTTCAATACCTTTCTCAATTTTAGTTACTAAATCAGAAACGTATTGATTATAGACACTCTTTTCAGTAACGACATTTTTAATACTTGGAACCATAAAAGATTTTAAAAAACTTAGTGTCTGTTCGTATCTAACTGGTTCTTCAGTTTTCATTTTTTCTAATTTCTTATTCATAAAATTAGGGAGTTTACCAGTACTTATCATCTTATACATAATTGGTGCCATAATTTTTCCTTTTATAGATGCCATAAGCTTATTACTAGAATCCATATCGCTACTACCTAAAATGATATGATCAACATTAATATTGCCTCTTTGCACTAAATAAGAAGCAAAAGAACCACCAAGCGAACAACCATAAATACAAGAAATATGATTATTAAAATTATCTTTGATGTATTTTTCAATTTTGAGCGTTTCATCTAACATACTTATGTACTCTGTTTTTTCATTTTCATCAAATCCATCAAAAGAAACAACAACGGTATAGAATTTTTCTTGTAATTCAGGAAGAACTTTATCAAATAAACTATAATGACAACAAGTACCAGGAATAAGCATAATTACTGGAAGATTTTTATTTCCCAATTCATAAAACTTCATAGTTAGTTACCTCTAACTAGCGTTATAGCACTTTTTTAATGATTTGTAGTAATTAATTAAATTAATTGTAAAGGTTTTTTTAATTCCTTGCTTTTTTGTTTTATTATATTCATAATAAAAGCGAAGAATTTTTGGAGGAACTTGAATGAAAAGAAAATCACTACTTAGTGCTTTAGCATTAGTAATAGGATTAACAATTTGTAATTCTAATAATGTTAAGAAAGCTAATAATGAAATTAATGAAGAAACTAAAGTTATTAAAAGCGAAGAAAAAGAAGCAAATAATCGACAAACAAATGAAGAAATCATTACTATGAAAGATATTTATGATTATTTGTTAACTAAGCCCGCTCATTATCCTTTATCTGATGAATTTATTGAAAAATATCAGCAAACTAGTGGTGGATATTTAGATTACGCTAAAGAACTAGGAAAAATCGTTGATAAAGAAAGACATGAACCTGATCAAAAATGGCATTTTATTGATTCTTGGTTACTAAGAAGTATTGAAGATAGTTCCTTGACTTGGGATGAAAGTGCAGAAAATCGTGTCTATAAAAAATTATTATGTCCAGAATTGTTGCTTTGGATTTATGAAGCTTGTGAAGTAAGTCCTGTTAAAGTACGTCAAGCAATGATTGCTGCCGAACAAGGAAAATCTTCTAAATTAGCAGTCACAACAATTGCTAAAAATATGCGTGCTTGTGTATCTTGGGATGACTTAAGACCAGCGATTGAAAATTATAAAGCGTCCCATAGTGGTAATTAACAAAAAGGAAATATTAACATGAAATCTAGTAAATTATTATTCACATTATCTTTCTTATCGTTATTAATAGTTGGATGCAATAAAAACGATTCAATAGCATCAACAAATTCAGCATCCAATCCCCAACTTTCTAACTCAATTAGTGTTCCAACAAGTAATTCCACATCGAATACATTGTCACATAGTAGTGCCTCAAATAGTGTTTCTTCAACACCTTCTACAAGTGTGGCTTCTTCAACTAGTGCATCTAGTTCGATAATTAATAAACATAAAGTATCTATTAATAAGAGCGATGATTTTATTGTTAATGGGCTTAATGACATTTATGAAGCAGGCGAAGAAGTTACTTTTAGCATTAATGTTACAAATATCAATAAAAAAGTAAAAGAAGTAAAAGCTAATAATGACATTTTAGTTCCTAATAATGATACTTATAGTTTTCTTATGCCAAATATAGATGTAACAATTAATGTCTCATTAATAGATAAAAATTTAACATCGTTACAAACTGCATATGAAGTAAAATATGAAATGCCAGGAAAAACTGCTAAAAAACTTGATAATGCAACTGATATTTTTAATACATTTGAATTAACACAGGAATCAGGTATTATTACGGAAATTAGTGATTTTGAGTTAGTTTATGGTGGTGGTAATGGCGGTAGTGGTGATAATAGATGGTATGCTGGTGATATGCTTAAACTTGGTACTACATCCGCGAATGGTAGCATTACTTTTTCTTTAAGTAAAAGTGTTACACAAGTTAAAGTATCGGGTTATGCATATTTATCTAGTGGAAAACTTCGAATTGGCGATAGCGCTTCTTTAGATTGGGAAGGCACTAACACTGATAATAAAACTATTACTACAACTTGTGAAGGATTAGAAGAAACTAGTAAAGAAGTTATTGAAAGCAAAAACATAAAACAAATTAGTTTTGATATTCCTTCAACAAAAAGTTTAAAAATTTCCACCGCAAACAAAAAACCATTATTTATTACAGGTATTGAATTTGTGGTAGATCCAAATGAAAAACCAGATGTACCTAAAAAGGAATATAACGTTACATGGTTAGATGAAAATGGTGATGTTTTAAATATTGAAAAAGTTAAAGAAGGAGAAACTCCGACATATAAAGGAAGTAAGCCGACAAAGGAAGGTACTGATTCCACAATTTATGTATTTTCAGGATGGATGCCTAAACCTGCACCAATAAACGAAGATACAACATATAAAGCAACTTATATATCTTATGATAAAGATAAAGCCTATCCAAGTAATAAACCGACTTTATCAAGCGATAGTAAAACAATTGAATATGGATATTATCCTCAAGCAGTTGTTAGTGATAATGATATAATTTCCGCTCTTAACGATTTAGCGCCTATCAACGCTAATGAATGGTACTTATATGATAATGAATATTATATAAAAGAAGTAGCTAATGTTTATAATAATGAAAAATACACATTTGATAATGGAAATAGTATTATTAATGGAAATGAATATTGGTTCAAAGTCGAACCAATTAAATGGAATATTATTAATAATGCTGATGGAAGCTATTACTTATTATCTTCAAAATTATTAGATGCTCATAAATTTTATGAAAATTACGAAAATAGAACGATAGATAATAATATAGTTTTACCAAATAATTATGAATATAGCGATGTTAGAAACTGGCTTAATGATGAATTCTATAACATGGCTTTTATGGGTAATAATGAATTTATTCAAGAAAAAAGCATTGTAAATGATAAACTTGATAAAGTATTTTTACCATCAAAAGATGACTATTTAAATGTTAATTATGGATTTGATAGCGATATTAATGAGCCATCTATTACACGTGAAGCAAAAACAACTGATTATGCACGTGCAAGAGGTGCTTGGTATAATACTACTTCGGATTTAAAATATAATGGATCTTACTGGACACGTTCATCTACGGATGAATATAGTTATTGTGCTTGGAATGTTAATTCAAGCGGATATTTATCTAAATACGCTATTGATGGAAATAATCATTGTATCCGTCCTGCAATTCAAATTGCATTAAAAAAATAAACAAAATTCGATAAAAGTAATATAATTAGATTGCATCTAATGGAGGAAAATATATGGATAAGAAATTAGTTTTAAAATTAATATTAGGAATTGCTTGTTTTAGTTTAATGTCTTGTAGCGAAGAGCATAATAGTACCAATGGAGGTAATTTACATGATTCTAAAGCATGGTTTAGTGAAAAAGAATTAAGTGACAAATATTTAAGTAATCTACCTCAACCAACCGGATGTACTGGTGAAATTAATTCATCTACTAGTTGGTTTAATGAGGGTTATTCTTTTTCACAAGCTTGTGAGTCTGAAGACATTTTAAATAATAACGCTAATGCATATTTAAATTATTTTCAAACAAATTTTGCTGGTAAATTTGGAGTTGCCGCGCCATTTGCTTTTGGAGAAGATGTTACATGCTACAACATTATTAGTAAAACTGATATAACTGATTATCATAGTACAAATCCATCACCGCTTTATAAGTTTTACTATGTTTCTGATACAACAGTAGATGTTGATGGATATTTATTAGATGGTTCAGTATTTACACTTGAAATTCGTTATGAATTTTCAACTTCAGTTAATAGTTATCAATTTAAGTTATTTATAGAAAAAGCCAATATAAGCCATAATGGTGCCTTTACATATAAATATAAATTGAAATAGGTATATTTATGAAAATAATAGATTTTTTAAAAAAATTTTTTAATAAATCATCAAATGAAGATAATAAAATAAATGCCGTAGTGAACTTAAATGATTTAATGACAAAATATGCATATTTGAAGAAAAATGCAATTGATATTTATATTAGTAATGAATTAGTTAAAGATCAATTATCTTATTTTGGTGGACTTCCTTTAGTAGATAAAAACTTTAAATGGCCATATTATGAGAGTGCAGCTATTGATGATGAAGAAATTAAATTAAGACCATTAAATTTTTTAATTCAATTTGATTTAGAAGAATTAGCAAAATATGATGAAGATCATCTTTTACCAACACACGGAATATTATCTTTTTTCTATTTAATAGATGGAGATACATGGGGATTTGACCCTAGTGATAAAGGCTCTTTTAAAGTGTTTTATTTTGAAAATATTAATGATTTAAAAGAAGCTAAATTGCCAGATGATTATAACAAAGATTATTTATTTCCTAAAACACTTCTTAATTTATCAAAAATTGATTCTTACCCGACTTATGAAGATTTGCCTAGCGATGTTGATAGCGATGAATATGAACCACTTCTTGATAGTGTGATCAAAGATAAAAATGACACAAGACTCTTAGGATATTCTAATAATATTCAAGGATCAATGCCACATGAATGTGAATTAATAGCAAAAGGATATTATTTAGGCGGAAGTTATGATAAAATCCCACAAAAAGATATTGATGATGCCGATAAAAACGCTCCCAATAAGTGGATACTTTTATTTCAATTAGATTCAACAACGCGTGAAAATATTGATTTAATGTTTGGTGATGCAGGCAGGATATATTTTTGGATAAGAAAAGATGATTTAAAAAATAAAAATTTTGATAACGTATGGATGATTTTACAATGTTACTAAAATGAAGGTGAATATAAA
>CAKPAV010000050.1 GCA_934133115.1 uncultured Bacilli bacterium | reverse complement strand
GATCATATGTCCCATCTTTTAATAAGCAATATGGTTGTACTTTGATTGGTTTATCAAAATCAGAAGTAGGAATATTACGTATCTCTACAGTCATAAATAAATTATAAGAAGTAGAACTATCATTAATATATTCTGAAATTGCTTTAAATTCAGCACCTACATGACTATTATAGTAACTTGATAATTCGGTGCCATATATAATTTTATTTCCATTTGTATCTGTTTCAGAATAAGAATAATATAAAGCGTCAACATCGAACATTTTATCTACTTTTGTAGTTCCGCCATCAATAGTTTTTTCATATTCGATATGAAATCCAAATGTTCCAGGTAATGATAATTCATTATTATCATTCATATCAACTTTAACAGCGGAAATAAAGCGAATACTATTTTTTGTTTCATCTACTTTAACTTTAGAATTAGAAACATATTGACCTATGCCTTCATTAAAATCAATGCTCTTATGGGCATAATTTGTAGGATTAATTTTAATGGCTAGATCATCATTAGTATTATTAGTGTATGTTAGTCCAATAATCGCAACACATAAAGTAATAGTACTTAATGCAAAATAGGCTATTTTCTTAGTTTTCATAATTTCACCTCTTACCAATCAAAACCATTACTGGTATCATTTTGAGCATCTTCGTCATAAGTAATTTGTGGTAAGTCCGATGAAGACAAAATCACATCATCTAATACAATTTCAAGTAAACTTAAATTAGGCTTTTCATAAATCTTTTTCATTATTGGTTTTTCCTCCTATTGATTTATTTTTACACAATTTTTCTAGCTCTTTTTTTCTTAAATTAAGGCTATTAATTTGTGCTTTTATTTGTTCTAATTCGTTTTTTATATCAATCATTTGATCGGTTATTTCTAAATTATTAGTTACAAGTTTTGTTTTTTTCGGCCTTAATATGTAATAAACTGTAAAACCCATAGAAGCAACGATAAGAATATCTAATCCTACAAGTAATGGCTTCCACCAAGGGAAGACATATTTTCTAGTAGATTGACCGATAATTGCAGTAAACGGATCATTAGTGGCATCATAATTTAAATAAGCATTATAAGTATCACAAATTGTGAATATTACATTTTTAGCTGCTAAGCGTGCGGCATACATTTGCGCCGCAGAATTTTTATCTAAAGGGGTTTGATTCACTTCCGCAGGATTAAGCCAAATATCATTTCCCGCTAGAACACCTTGATAAGCTTTCATCCAACCAACACCATTAGAGAAGTCGGTAATAACTGTTCCTTTAAATCCCCATTCACTTCGTAAAATATCAGTTAATAATGCTCTATTAGCGCCAGTCCAAATTCCACCAAGAGAATTAAAACTACTCATTATTGCATTTGCCCCATTTTTGACAGCAATTTCAAATGGACGATTATATACTTCGCGTAATGCTTGTTCAGTTAAGAAACAATCAATATCAGTCATAGAAGATTGATAAGCGGTAAAGTGTTTTAAATAACAATACATAAAGTTTGTTTTTGCCCCATTAATAACATAACTTGCCATTGATCCGGAGAGATAAGCATCTTCACTATAATATTCAAAATATCTTCCTGTATATGGTGTTCTTTGTAAATTAACACCTGGAGCATACCAGCCATTTATTCCAGTTGCGTTTCCTTCTGAAGCAACTGATCTTCCCATAGAGAACGCTAATTCTTTATTGAATGTACACGCTAGTGTTTGTTCACCCATATATGCTGTCCACATTGCGCCACCAGCAATTGAACCAAAGTGATATTGAAAGCCTTCTGGTCCATCATAATCGAGTAATTCTTTTTTGCCAATTGATTCAATTGCGCGAGTTCTAAAACCGGATTTCTCTACTAAGTCACATAATTCTTCTTTAGTTAATTGATTTAATAATGGATCCCATATTTCAGAGTTATTGAAATTAGAAGGATTTGCTAAAGTTTTAATTAATTCTTCATTAGGTACTAATTTGGTTTTACTATACATTCCTAAATCGGATTTACTTGGATTTGAGTTATCTTCTTTAAGCCATAATCTTAAATCTCCGCTTTGTCCTTGAGTAGGCATTTCTACATCATTATAACCAGGATATAAATAATCTCTTAATGGAACAACTTTGTTCAATGGTAAATTAATTGTTTCTTTTGGAAATGTACCAGAAAAATCCGCACGAGATAAATAAGTAACTTCGCCAATGCTTTTACCATCAATTGGGGCGTTTCCATAACTAGATGTACCAGTAAATCTGTTTTTTACTAATTGATTAGTAACTGGGTCTCTTTTATAGATCATAGTGTTTTCAAGATTAAATGTTGTGACTGCTTTATCACAACTATTTAGATGATGACTATCATTCATTAACTTAATTTGATATTCACCTTTATCTAATTCATATGTTCTTGCGCCATTATTATTTTTGTCATAACAATCGTAAGAAGCAAAATCATAGATAGAGAAAGACAATGTTACTTGTTGTTCTTCATTAGGTTTTAATAATTGTGTTTTGGCATAATCCATTAATTTTACATATGGTTTTTCAATTTCACCTTTATAATAAGGAGTAGTAATGTAACATTGAACGACTTCCTTACCCGCAACTTCACCAATATTTTTCACAGTTACTTTTACTTTGATTTTTGCTTTACGATTAGTGATTGTTTTTTCTTTTTCGTTAAGTAAATTTAAATCATTATCATTCGTTCCATCAACAAATGAAGTTACACTATCAACATGCCAACTAAAAGAAGTATATGATAATCCATAACCAAATGGATAAGAAACTACGCCATCATATCCTTTACCATATTCGTTATCAATATTATCAAAGTATCCTTCTTCATTAGCGGTTTCATACCAGAAATATCCATAATAGATATCTTCGGCAAAAGTTAATTGTTTGGCACTAGTCAAATTAGCGCTATTAAGGAAAGTTGGATCAAGTTTATGATCTAAAGCATAAGTAGAAGAAACATGTCCAGAAGGATTTATTTTTCCACTTAATATATTTCCAATTGATTTTGTCCCAACTTGCCCAGGATATCCGACAAATAAGCAAGCATCAATTTTATCGTTTTGTAAGAATTTGGTTTCAATTGGATTGCTAGTATTTAATAAAACTATAACTTTGGAAAAGTTTTTAGTTACGATATCAATCATATCTTCCTCTTCGGTTGATATTTGTAAATATGTTCTAGAACTATCAGTGGGTAACTTATATTTTGGTTGATCCATATGGATATCAAATTGTTCTCCGCCATATCTCATAATGGTAATAATAGCAATACTTGAAAAGTTTTTAGCATTGTTAATTAGTTCATCAGTATAAAATGAACGATCTGGTTCTACAATTTGACATATTCCACCTGTACCATTATTTTCACAAATTCTTTTTGGACAATATTCTGTGTACTTATTAAATAAGTCTTCATTAATTTTAAATCCAGTTTCTTCTAATCCTTTTTTTAATGGTACTCTTGTTTCATCATTTATAGGTGCAGCACCTGATCCTCCACCAGTTAACAAAAATCCATTATCAGTAGAAGCCCAACCAAATAAATTTACATTAGTCTCACTAGAACTTAATGGTAAGGTTTTATTTTCATTTTTTAATAATACCATACCTTCATTATTAATATTTTCCACTAGTTCCTTACCTTTAGTTAAAGCATTTTGCACATGCTCGCCATTAAAAGAAGTACCATCACCACATAATAAATTAGTAATTTGATTACTCCATTGAGCGCATAAAACATTTCCAACTGTTAAAGCTATTAATACGATTCCCATAAATGAAAATAAAACATAATGGGCTGGTTTTGGTTTATTAATTTTTATTTTCATGCAATTATAGCTCCTTTATTAAGTAGTTTATTGAAATCTTATCAATATTTATTGTCATATCAGAGTTTCCACCCCAAGGATGAGTTGGACAATTAAAAGCAGGACATAAGAAATCTAAAGTGATTTCGTTATCGCCTATTTCTAAATCAATATCTAATATTTTTAATGTTTCCCATTTGGTAAATCTTTCATCCCAACCACCAGTTTCATATTCTTGGCCTTTGTATGCAATACTAGGAACCGCAACTTGTTTACCATTAACTTTCATGGTAAATATTTTGTTTATTTCAGCATCTCCAAGATCTTTTGGATTGCCATTTGCATCATAATTTAAAACATAATTACTACTTGCAGTCATATTTAAAGATGCCTTTTTAGCAATTTCTGAATAGATATGGAATGTTACTTTATCATTTTTATATATTGAACCTAGATATGATCCTTGATTTTTTCCATCCATCTTAGAAGATGCGATTTCTACATAATTACCGCTCTTTTTATATGTTTCAAATTCTTCGACAGATAAAGAATTATTATGTTCAGCTTCTAGAGTAATAGTTTTATTAATGGTTTTTTGACATCTTGAACAAGTGCCAATATCATTTTCCCATACTAAGTTATGACCAAGTGCTTCAATAATTGGTAATGACGTAATTTCATTTTTACCTTCTTCATCTAAGAACATTTTTCCACAAGCACAGGTGTAGTAAGTATTTATTCCTTTATCGGTACAAGTAGGTTCTTTGCCCTCTATTTTAGTAAGTTTATGGGTGTGATTATTATCAATATAATTGACCTTTAAATAATCTACATTAGCTAATTTAGCTTGACCATTTTCATCGTTTGCGCCAATGCAAACAAATTTAACACTATTAAAACCTTGTTTAACATTAAACTCACCGAGATTTACTAACTTCCAATTGGAAAATATTGAATAACTTCCTTTTTTATCAAGAGTCCACTCCATACCTTCTAATAATTCGTGAGGTAAAGTAGTGACTTGATTATTAAATTGGACTTCAAATGTTTCATCAATATAAATATCTCCAGCTTTAGTCGGAGTCCAAGAAGATGAACCATCTTCGTTAACCCCAATTGCTAAGGCGTAGGCACTACTAGCATTAAGGATTAAGTTAGCTTTTATATCTTTGTTAGAGTAGAAGTTAAATATTAATCCTCTACCATAAGCAATTTCCCCCATATAGGTATTGTTAGAAGCTGTTTCAATATTAGATATTCTTGGTGTATCCTCTTTACCAGAACTATTCATTACACCATTACCAATTAAATCAGTATAGAAAAATTCATTTTCGCTATTTTTAATTTCAGCTTCTATTAAAGAATAGTTACCAAACATAGTAAATTCATAAGATTTATCGCCGTATTCAATAGAAATATTATGTTCTCCAGCGCCAACAAAATAGTTCGAATCAGTAATAATTTCTTCGTTATCTTTGATGATATAATTGTCTAATGTTTCAATGGAGTTATCTAAGTTAACTACTTTCACTTCTAAATCGTTTTTAAAATTAACATATCGTGTTTGTCCATTCTTTTCAATTTTTGAATCATCAACAATTAATTCATTAATTTTAATTTCATCCATAGAAATAACTTTAATAGGATAATCAAGAGAACATTCTTCATAAGTAAAAGTTACTTTTGTATCACCTTTAGAAAATTGCTTAGGAGCGATAGTAAATTCCCCGTCATATAATTCATCATCAATATCATCAGACCATTTTGCAACAAGTTTTAAACCTGTAGTATCAAATGATTCACCGACAATGTAACTAGTTTTTTTAGGGCTAGAAAGAACTTCTAAAGAAGTAACATATGGATCTTCGCTTGTGATTCCACTAATGGAAGTATGAGAAGAACCGCTAGTGGCATGTGAACAAGATGATAAAAGAAGTAAACTTAATAATAAATATATTTTTTTCATAATCCTCCAAAGAGCAATTATAAATTGCTTAAGTTTAAGATATATGAAAAAAAATTCGTATTATATAAATATAATGTAAGCGGTTTAAAAAAGTGTGCAAGTGGCTAATTATTTGTATCTTGCAAGATTATATTTATTTCAAATATGTTGTTATTTGTTGATATTTTGATATCACCATTATATTTTTTTACAATTTTATCAATGCTTTTTAAACCAAATCCATGATTTTGATTATCTTTTTTGGTTGTGATAAATTTATTGTTTTCCACTAAGACATTACCATCATAAGAATTGTAAATATAAATCAAAATTAATTTGCCTTTTTTGTTAATGTTTAAGCCAATAGTCCTTTTACCAATTTCTACTTTTTCAGTTGCCTCAATAGCGTTATCAAGTAAATTTCCAAATAATGAGTATATTTCAATAGCGTTTAAAAATGATAAACAATCAGCGTTAATAATACAAGTTAGATCAATATTTTTTCTTAAACAAATTGTATTTTTTTCAGTTAAAACAGCATTTAAAGCAGTATTTGTAGTTTTAAAAGTTGAGTCATATTCACTAACGATTTTATTAAAGTCGTTAACAATTTCTTCATTATCTTTTAAAGAATTTAAATGATTAGCAAATTGTTTTAAGTCATGGCATTTAATATTCATTGCTTCCATGTTTTCAATGGCATTCTTATATTGTTTTTGCTCCAAAACTTGTAATTTTTTTAGCACTAATAAATCAGTTTCTGCTTTTTTTCTTTTTGGTAATTCAAATAAAAGTAAAAGAACAACTAAGCAACAAAGAATATTAAAAATATGTAAAATACATTTACTAGAAACATTAGAATCTTTTAAGGAATATGTGATTATTGAACTAAATACGATATTTATTGGAATGAGTAATACTGCAAGTAGAATTGCGGTGGAAGTATCTAATTTTAGTGATTCTTTATCTTTGAGTTGGAAATTAACATAAATAAAAAACAAAAAATAAATTAAAGCAAATATTTGAATATAAAATGTATATTGTAATGCTTGAATGAACCAAGCTCTACCACCAAAACTAAATATGTTACTAGCGTACATTCCGCCATTATTTAACGCATCTTGTGGGATAAAAATAATAAGTGTTTCGTAGCATTCTTGAGCAATATGCTGAATAGTATATCCACCCATAGCAAAAATGAATATTTTTTTAAACGATTCATCAAAGATAAAATATCCCACTAAGGCAGTAATCATGAACATAGTTAAAAACATAATTGAGCAATATAAAGAATCAAATGATAAAATTGGTATAGCAAAAGAAAAACCAAAACAAATAAGTAATCCGATTGGTAAGCGCCACGCTAAACCTTTTCTTGGTTTAAAATAGAGAAAGAAGAAGCATTCAGCAAGTATCAACTCAAGCATAAAAATAGGTCGATATACAAATAATTCCGTTATCTTGTACATTATTAAACACCTTTTTTATTTTGATAAAATTCCGCGAGTGCGGATATGAAATCAGTTCTTTTTCTTCTTGAAATAGGAAGACTATCTTTTCCTAATAAGACTGTTCCGCCTTCTACAGCTAAAACATAATTCATGTTAACTAAAATAAATCTACTAATTCTAAAGAAATTGCATTCTGCTAATTTTTGTTCTATTTCGTATAAGTGTCCAATTGTTTCAATGGTTTTTGTGGCCATGTGTATAACAAGTTTATTATCAAATACTTCGACATACATAATATCTTTGCAAGATACTATTTCAATTTTATCTTTGGTTTTTATGTTTATTTTGATATCAAAAGTATTATTTAACCTATTAATGGCTCTTTGGATTTTAATAGAGAAATTAAAATAACTAATTGGCTTAACAATATAGTCTAAAGCTTCTACTTCATAACCATTAACCGCATATTGCGAAAGATTAGTTACAAATATTAAGACTACAGTTTTATCAATTTCTCTAATTTTTTTCGAAACTTCTAAGCCATTCATATAAGGCATATCTATGTCCATGAATATAATGTCGTAATTAGCGGAGAACTTATCAAGAAATCTTATGCCGTTTTCAAAACATTGAATACTAAATTCAATATTGTTCTCTTTTTCATATTGTTCTAAATAACTTTTCAATAATGTAAAGTCTTTTATGCTATCTTCAACAATTGCTACTTTGAACATAAATTTTTACTCCTATTAAATTGATAATACAATAACAAAAAAATATTGTCAATCAAGTTAAAAAATTAAAAAACTCATAAAATTTATAACTTAAATTATAAAAAACAATGCAAATTCCGTATGCTTTTAGAAACTCACAAAAATAATTTTAATGGTAAAATTTATTGAAATACCATTAATTGTTAAAATAACAAAAGCAGATATTAATATTAATGTTATATTAAGTTTGTTTTAAGTTGTGTAGTACAAAGCTATAGTTAATTATTTTTTTTAAAATGCAAATTTGAAATATGATTGGAGAAAGCAAGAAATTTCATAGAAATTTAAGTTGCGTTGATTTAAAAATAGGATATTTTTCTGAAAACGCCGCAAAATGTATGATGTAAATTGAAGGAGAAACATAATATGGGTACATTAAATAATGACAAAAACGAATTCGTTTTTTGTCATTATTTACATTTTACGAAAGTGTGACACAATTTACTCCTTTGATTTATCCTTATGATGATTAGACTATAAAAAAATATTGGCAATTTATCTTGATGCCAATATTTTATTAATTGATTCAATTCTTACTACTATAGTAAAGAGTTTTGCTGCAGTTTCGAGTTCTTTTAATGGTGGAAAACTAGGAGCAATTCTTATGTTATTATCATTTGGATCATGATGGTAAGGATAAGAACAACCAGCACTAGTTAATTCTAGACCAACTTTTTTACATTTATCAATGATTGCACTAGCGCATCCATTCATAGATGTAAAAGAAATAAAGTATCCGCCATGAGGCTTAGTCCATGTGGCAATATCTAATCCACCTAACTCACTTTTAAATATAGATTCTACTAATTCAAATTTAGGTCTTAATATTTCAGCATGTTTTTGCATTTGTTTTTTTATGCCATCAAGGTCTTTAAAGAAACGTACATGTCTTAATTGATTTACTTTATCATGACCAATAGTTTGAATGGAAAATTGCTTTTTAATATCTTGCATGTTATTTGTTGATGTTGCAATAGCCGCTATACCACTACCGGGGAAACTGATTTTAGAAGTAGATGTAAATTTATACACTAAATCAGGATTACCGGTTTTTTTGCATTCATCAAGTATTTCCAATAAGAAATCTTGTTTATCTTCATATAAATGATGTACAGAATAAGCATTATCCCAATAAATTCTAAAGTCTTTAGCGGCAGGTTTTAAACGTGCAAAACGTTTAACAACTTCTTCAGAATAAGTGGTGCCATCAGGATTAGAATATTTTGGTACACACCAAAT
>CAKPAV010000049.1 GCA_934133115.1 uncultured Bacilli bacterium | reverse complement strand
GTATCAATTAATGGAAAAATTGATAAAATAATGATTACCACAGATGGTATTAATGATTATTATTCCATTATTGATTATAAGACTGGTAGCGAAGTTTTTGATGAACGTCAAGTAGAATATGGTTATTCTATGCAACTACCAACTTATGCATTATTACTTAAAGGTAATAATAAATTTAACAATAAAGAATTAATTGGTTTTTATTTACAACCTCTTGGTGTAAGTGATAAAGATGTGCCTATGGAAGACCAGAAATCATTTTATCAAGATACTTTTGAATTAGTGGGAGAATCATTAGATGATTTAAGTAAATTATCTACTTTTGATAAAACTTACGCTAATTCTAGTTATATTAAATCACTTAAATTAATAGGTACTGGACAATTAGCTAAGAATGCGAAAGTATTTAGTAAAGACGAATTTGCCGCGATTATCGAATTAACGAAAAATAATTTCTTAAAAGCGGATGAATTGATTAAAAAAGGTGAATTTGAAATTAATCCTAAAATGATTGGTAGTGGAAATAAAGCATGCCAATATTGTAATTTTAAGAATATATGTTCAGTAGAAGATGATGATGTCATTTCAATTAAATTACCACCAAAAGGAGATAAAAAATAATGGCTTGGACTAGTGATCAAGAATACGCAATTACAACGCGTGGAAAAAATACCATTGTTTCTGCTGGTGCAGGATCAGGAAAAACAGCAGTTTTAACTGAACGTATGTTTCGTATTATTAAAAATAAAGAAGCTCGTGTTGATGAGTTGTTAGTTTTAACTTTCTCAAATGCCGCGGCCCATGAAATGAAAGATCGTATCATTGCTGCTTTAAGAAATGATGGATTATTTGATTTAGCGGATCAAATTGAAGGAAGCAACGTTACAACATTTGATGCTTTTTCTTTATCTTTAGTAAAAAAATATAGTTATTATTTTTCTTTACCTAAAGATATTTCTATCATTGAAGAAAATATTTTAAATATTAAAATGCATCATTATATTGATGATATTTTTAATCGAAAATACGAAGAAAAAGATCCAAGTTTTTTAAAGTTTATAAATGACTTTATTGATAAAAATGATGCAGATATTAAATATTTTATTACAGGTATTTTAAAGCAAGCAGATTATGAAGTTGATAAAGTTGGTTATTTGAAAAATAAATGCCAAGAAGTGTTTAGCGATGCTTATATTGATAATTTAATCAATATAGTATGTCAATTTTGTTTAGAACAACTTAATGAGATGCTTATTTTATCTAATGATTTAGAAAATAGTGATTATGCAGATGAAATTTATGATATTGTTACGCCTTTATTAAGTATTAAAGATTACGATGAACTTATTAATAAGATAATAGAAGTGAAATTTAAAACTGCTAGAGGGTTAAGCGAAGAAGATAAAAAATTACGTGAGACTATAAAAGATATTATGAAAAATCTTCAACAACTTAATCTTGGTACAAGTGAAGAAATTAAAGAAATAGTTAAAGATGAAGTATACAAAAATGCTTATCAAGTCTTATTTGATATCGCTTTAGAAGTAGATCAAAAATTAACTGATTTTAAGTTTAAAAAACATGCTTTTTCTTTTTCGGATATTGCCAAAATGGCGCTTAAATTAGTGCACGATCCAATAATTAATAAAGAGTTAAAAGAAAACATTAAATTTATCATGGTTGATGAATATCAAGACACTTCGGATATTCAAGAAGATTTAGTACAAGCATTAGGTGATAATAACATCTTTATGGTTGGAGACACAAAACAATCAATTTACGCTTTTAGAAACGCTAATTGTGATATTTTCCAAAGTAAATATGAAAATTATAAAAATGGTATTGGTGGAGAAAAAATTGATTTAAGTTTTAACTTTAGAAGTAGACATGAAGTAATTGATGATTTAAACATGATGTTTTCAAAGTTAATGTCTAAAAAAATCGGGGCAGTTGACTATAAAATTGATCATATTACGACTTCAGGAAATAAAGATTATGATAAATTTGGTAATTGTAACCAATATAATAACATAGAAAAAATAGTTTATACTTTAGAAAAAGGTAAACAAAAAGCCGCTGAAGTAGAAGCTACTTTAATTGCGGAAGATATTGTAAATAAAATAAATAATGATTATAAAGTTTATGATAAAAACAAAAAAGAACTTCGCAATGTCGAATTTAAAGATTTTGCTATTCTTATTGATAAAAAGAAATCGTTTGATATTTATAAGAAGGTATTTGATAAATATCAATTGCCATTACGTCTTTATTCGCCAGAAAAATTGCTTTCCTCAAAAGTTGGAATGGTTTTTACAGATGCATTAATTGTTGTGTCTTCTATTAAAAAAGAGACTTATGATGTTAACTTTAAAGTAGCTTTAGTGGGTTTAATGCGCTCATTTGTTTATAACAATACTGACGAAGAAATATATGATAGTGTGATTCATAATCATCTATTTGAAACTAAAGCATATTTAGATATGAAAAGTATCAGTGATTTAGTTGATTCATTACCGCTTTCTGAATTAATAGTTAAACTATTTACCACCTTAGATGTTTTGAATAAATGTATTTTAATTGGAAATGTAGCAACAAATGAAGATCTTATTAATAAATTAATTGATGCTTCTAAAAGTATGGAAGCATTAGATTATTCCTTTGATGATTTTTTAGAATACATTAATGATACTAAAAAAGAAAAAGATATTGATGCAGCAACAAATGATGATACGACAAATGTTATAAAAATTATGTCTATTCATACATCAAAAGGACTAGAATTTGGAATCATTTATTTTCCGGAATTAGAAAATGAATTTAAAAAGAAACAAAATGAATATGGTCGTTTTAATATTTCTAAAAACTATGGTATTGTTTTACCATTAGTAACAACTGACAAAACAAGTATTATTAGTTTTGTACATAATTATATGGAACAATGCGCAAATATATCCGAAAGAATGCGCTTATTTTATGTAGCTTTAACTCGCACAAAAGAAAAATCAATTTTGCTTGTTAATGAAGAAAATGAAAAAAATGTTAAATTATTAAGTTCCGCTAAAAACTTTTTGGATTTTGTTTCTTATTTTGAAGATGGAACTAATATTATTAAAAGAGTACCAAAAGAAATTGAAGAAGTTCGCTTAAAAGAAAAACCAAATGAAATATATTTAGATAATTTATTAGAATTACATAATACTAATATTGCTCTTAAAGAACAACCAGCACACTCTAAAGCCTCAAAGGTAATGGATGAAAGTATCAATGAAGAATTGCTTAACTTCGGTAATCAATTACACCTCTTGTTAGAATTAACGGACTTTATTAGTAAAGATACAAGTTTTATTGAAGATAAATATCAAAAACATTTAATTGATAAAGTACTTCAATTATCAGTTTTTGATGATTTAAATAACGCTACTATACTAAAGGAATATCCATTCTTTGATGAAGTAAATAATGTGCAAGGTATTATTGACTTATTAATTGTTAAAGATGATGAAATTAAAATCATTGATTATAAAACTAAACATATTGATGATGAGGCATATGTTTTGCAATTAAAAACATACGCTAATTATATTCGTCAAAGATTTAATCAACCAATACACGTGTATTTATTATCAATAATGGACGCTAAAATTGAAGAGAAAATTTTGTAAACGCTTATCATATTAATTTGTTTACAAATAGTCTTTTTATGGTGTAGTATATTAATGGTTGCAACGTAGATTATATAATAATCTAAGTACTCAAGTTGCTTTATAAGGATGAATTTTATGAATAAGTATGATGTAATTATTGTCGGTGCGGGTCCAAGTGGCTATATGTGTGCATATGAGCTAAATAAAAAGAACCCTAATTTAAAAGTTTTATTACTTGATAAAGGAAAGGATATTAATACAAGATACTGTCCAGTCTTAAACCATCTTATCGAAAGATGTCCTTCGAATAAAGAAGGAGTTATTGGTTGTCACCCATCTTGTTCAATGACTTGTGGCTTTGGTGGTGCAGGTGCTTATAGTGATGGTAAATATAACATTACAACAGAATTTGGTGGTTGGTTAAATGATTATATTTCTGATGAATTGTTACTTGAATTAATTAATTACGCAGATGAGATTAATCTTCAATTTGGAGCAACTTTAGAAATTACTAACCCATATAACGATAAAATTAGAGAAATTGAAAGAAGAGCAATTGGTGCTGGGCTTAAATTATTACGCGCTCGTGTAAGACACTTAGGTACCGAACAAAACTTATTAATCTTAAAAAGAATATTTAATTATTTAAATGAACGTATTGATATAAAGATGTCTACTGAAGTAGTGGACTTAATTGTGGAAGATGGCGTATGTAAAGGTGTTATCACTAAAAAAGGCGAAGAGTTCATAGGTGATAATATTGTTTTAGGTTTTGGAAGAGATGGCTCAATCTCATTAGGCCAATTATTAAGTAAATATGGAGTTCCACTTTTAAATAACCAAGTTGATATTGGTGTTCGTGTTGAAACAAGCAATGTTGTCATGGATGAAATTAATGAAAATCTTTATGAAGGTAAGTTTATCTTTACTACTTCAACTGATTTAAAAGTTCGCACATTCTGTTCTAATCCATCAGGACATGTTGTATTAGAAAATGACCATCATGTAATTTTAGCTAATGGCCATTCATATCAAGATAAAAAATTAGGAAGTAGTAATACAAACTTTGCTTTATTAGTATCTCATAAATTCCAAGAACCATTTAATGAACCAAATGATTACGCTTATCAAATTGCTAAACTTGCTAATAAATTAAGTTGTGGTTCCGTTATTGTTCAAAAATATGGTGACTTGAAAAAAGGAAGAAGAAGTACACCTACTCGTATTCAAGAAGGATTTGTTACTCCTACTTTAAAAGAAGCAGTTCCAGGAGATTTAGCTTTAGTATTATCTTATAAAACAATGAATAGTATTATTGAAATGATTGAAGCTTTAGATAAAGTTACTCCAGGTATTGCAAATGATGATACCTTACTTTATGGAGTAGAAGCAAAATTTTATAGTGCTAGACCAGAAGTTAGTAATGATTTAATGGTTAAGAAAATTAAAAATCTTTATGTGGCGGGAGACGGCGCTGGTATTACTAGAGGCTTATCTCAAGCTAGTGCATGTGGCATATATATTGCAAGAAATATTTTAAAGGAGAATGAAAAATAATGGCTACTACAGTTATTGAAGGTCTTCAATGGGGAGACGAAGGAAAAGGCAAAATTACCGATTATTTAGCAACAAAAAGTGATGTTGTTGTCCGTTATCAAGGCGGAAATAATGCTGGACACACAATTGTTCATGATGGACACAAATTTGCTTTAAGATCTTTACCTAGCGGAATTATTAATAAAAATATTATTAATGTTATTGCCGATGGCGTGGTTTTAAATCCATTTATGTTAATGGATGAAATTAAATATATTAAAGACAATGGTATTGAAGAATTTAATTTATTTATTTCTGATCGCTGCCATTTAATTATGCCTTATCATCTTGATTTAGATGGTGCTTATGAAGGATTATTAAGTGATGCTAAAATTGGTACAACTAAAAAAGGCATTGGACCTTGCTATATGGATAAGATGGCTCGTCGCGGAATTCGTGCCGGTGACTTATTAGAAAAAGAATTCTTAAAAGAAAGATTAACTGCAGCTTTAGTTGTTAAAAATCTTGAATTAAGATCATTAGGTTTAAAAGAATATGATGTTGATGAATTATATAATTCCTTATTAGAGGTAGGAGAAGTTTTAAAAGACCATATTGTTGATACTACAGTTTTAATTAACAAAGCATATGATGAAGGAAAGAAAATTTTATTTGAAGGTGCTCAAGGATTAATGCTTGATATTGACCGTGGTACATATCCTTATGTTACAAGTAGTTCACCATCAAGTAACTATGTTCCTCAAGGTGCTGGTATCTCTCCTAAAAAGATTGATCGCATTGTTGGTATTGTTAAAGCATATACAACAAGAGTTGGAAATGGTCCATTCCCAACAGAATTAGATAATGATTTAGGCAATTTAATTAGAGAAAAAGGTCATGAATATGGAACTGTTACTCGCCGTCCACGTCGTGTCGGTTTCCTTGATTTAGTTTTATTAAAAAGAAATGTGATGATGACTGGTGCGACATCAATTGCTTTAACATTATTTGATGTATTATGTGGTATTGGTGATTTAAAAATTTGTGTTAAATATGAATTAGATGGAAAAGAAATTGATACAATTCCTGCAACTAATAGCGCATATTTACGTGCTAAACCTATTTATGTTGATATGAAAGGCTTTGACTTTAATAAAGATGATATTCATTCATTTGATGATTTACCAAAAGAGGCCCAAGATTATATTAGATTTATTGAAAACTATTTAGGAGTTAAAGTATCTATTTTATCTGTTGGTAGTGATCGTAAAGATACTTTAATTTTAGGTGATTTATAATGATTGATCGTTATGATGATAAAGAAATTTCTAACTTATTTACTTTAGAAAACCGCTATAACAAATTTCTTGATATCGAATTAGCGGTTATCGAAGCTAATGTTAAATTAGGTAAAATTCCTAATAGCGATTATCAATTAATTAAAGAAAAAGCAAAAGTAGATGTAGATCGCATTAATTATCTAGAAACTATTTATAAACATGATGTAATTGCTTTTACGCGTTCAATAAGTGAAAACTTAGGCGAAGAAAAAAGATGGTTCCATTATGGCTTAACATCCACCGATGTTGTTGATAGTGCTATGTCGCTTATTTATAACGAAGCTACGAATAAACTATATCCCACCATTGATAAATTATTAGAAGCATATAAAGAAAAAGCATTAAAATATAAAAACTTAAAATGTGTAGCAAGAACTCATGGTGTCCATGGAGAAATTACTTCTTTTGGTTTAAAATTTGCCCGTTTTTATGATGAATTAAAGCGCAATAAAGATCGTTTGATAAATGCCCAAAAAGAATTGTGCGTAATTAAATTAGAAGGAGCGGTTGGTAATTTTTTAATGACTGATCCAGAAGTGGAAAATTATGTTGCTCATAAATTTAATTTATTAACACCACGTATTGCAACCCAAGTTATTGCTCGTGATGTGCACACTAATTATTTAAATATTATTAGTTTAATAGCAACGCACTTAGAAAATGTGGCAGTGGAATTTAGAAATTTATCGCGTACGGAAATTAATGAAGTAAATGAATATTTTTCTAAAGACCAAAAGGGTAGTAGCGCCATGCCACATAAACATAATCCAATTGGCTTAGAAAATATCTCAGGATTAGCAAGACTTGTACGTGGTTATAGTTTTGCAAGTTATGATAATATTTGTTTGTATCATGAACGTGATATATCCCATTCATCAAATGAAAGAATTATTTTTCTTGATGCCTTAACACTTATTTCCTATATGTTAAAAAGAATGACAAGAATTATTAATGGACTTGTTATTAATGAAGATAATATTATCGCTAATATATATAAAACTAAAGGATTATTATATAGCGAAAAAGTATTAACTAAATTAATTGAATCGGGTGTATCAAGAGAAGAAGCATATGATAATGTGCAAATATGCGCGAACAAAGTATATAATTCTAACTTTACTTTAGATTTTAAAGAAGAGTTAAAGAAAAATAATTTTATAAAAACTCATTTATCTAATGAAGATATTGAAAACATCTTTAATAACACTGATTTCTTAAAGAATGTTCCGTATATCTATAAAAGAGTTGGATTAGAGTAAATTTAATTAGGCTATGATTTGATTCATAGTCTTTTTATTACTATAACAAAAAAATATTCTTATAAATAGTTGACAAAAAATCTATTATGAATATAATATAGTTAGTTGAACGATTGAATGATTGTTCAAATGAGTGGAGGCGATATTATGAACGATGAATCTAATAAGCAAGCGCTTAAGAACCATGAAGAACTTGTTAATAATGTTCGTGAGCATTTACCAGAGGATAAACAAGTAGAAGCATTATCCGATTTGTTTAAAGTGTTTGGTGATGCGACAAGAGCAAGAATTATGAGCTGTTTAGAAGTTCGTGATTTATGTGTTTGTGATATTGCAGAAATTCTAAATATGACAGTATCTGCGGTATCGCATCAATTACGTGTCTTAAGAACTGCCAAACTTGTGAAAGCCACTAAGATGGGAAAAGAAGTCATGTATTCATTAGATGATGATCATGTTGCTAAGATATTTGAATGTGGTTTATCACATATTAATGAAGATTAATAACAGGCTAGACCTGTTTTTAAAAACAAAGTCATTTGAAAATTTGTTCAAATGTTGAATGGAGAAACTATTATGAGAAAAGTATTTGAATTAGAAGATTTGGATTGCGCAAACTGTGCAGCAAAAATTGAAAGGGAAATCGCTAGTATTCCTGGCGTTAACTATGTTAATGTTAGCTTCATGATGCAAAAGCTTACTATCGATATTGATGATGGCAAATTTGATGAAGTTATGAAGAAAGTAGTTAAAACAATTGCTAGAGTTGAACCTGATTGCTCAATTAAAAAGTAGGTGTTAATATGTCTAAAAAACAAAAGAAAACATTAACACGTATTATCGTCGCTTTATCTTTGTTTGCTATTGTCTTTACTTTAGATAAAATATTTACATTATCTTCAATATTTAGTGCACCATTTAGTTGGTTATTTCCATTTATTCTTTATTTAACTATCTATATTCTTATTGGATATGATGTTGTATTTAAAGCATTTAGAAATATTATTCATGGCGAAATGCTTGATGAAAACTTCTTGATGGTTGTGGCTACATTTGGAGCATTTGGTTTAGCAATTTATCGTGGCTGTACTGGCCAAGAAATTGAAGGATTTGATGAAGGATGTGCTGTTTTACTCTTCTATCAAGTTGGTGAATTCTTCCAAAGCTATGCGGTTAATAAGTCACGTAAATCTATTACAAGTTTAATGGATATTAGACCAGATTACGCTAATGTGAAAAGAGGTAACGAAGTAGTTACTGTTGGACCAGAAGAAGTTAAAGTTGGCGATATTATTATTGTTAATCCTGGTGAAAAAGTACCACTTGATGGAATTATTGTTAAAGGTAAAACTTCGCTTGATACAAAATCATTAACGGGTGAATCATTACCAAAAGATGTTGAAGAAAATGAAGAAATCATAAGTGGTGTTATTAACTTAACTTCTACGATTGAAGTCAAAGTAACAAAAGCATTCTATGATTCAACAGTAAGTAAGATTCTTGAAT
>CAKPAV010000048.1 GCA_934133115.1 uncultured Bacilli bacterium | reverse complement strand
AGCACAAGGAATTACTGTTGATGATATTTTCAACAAATATATTACTAAATCAACTGGTATTTCTACTTACTATAATGCGATTTCTGAAGTCATCATTCGTGCTTCTATTAAAGAAACACCAGAAATCACAAGAGACGCAAAACAACGTGTTAGTCAAGCAAAAGATCAAGCAAAATCTAATGCTAAAACTAATGGAACAAATTATGATGACGAACTCGACAAAATTCTTCAAAGCAATGGCGTCGAAGATTTAGATGAATTACGCGATTCATTCGTCTACGAAAAACTAAAAGAAAAAGCCCGTAATGATTATTTTGATCAAAATGGTGGCAAAGGCACATTTGGTTTATTAAAAGAATACATTAACCAAAAAGTTCCTTACCACATTAGTCATATCTTAATCAATGTTAGCGCTTCTTCTACTGACTCTGGTTATAAGGGTCAAATCACTGAATCGGAAACAACAAAACTTGTTGGTGCTGTTAAACGTTTAGCTAGAGGTAATGAAACTTTCGGTTCTGTTGCTCGAAGTTTATCAGGTGACTCAAGTTCTGCTGAAAAATTTGGTGAAGGAGATATCGTTACAGTAGATACTGGCTATGTTAATGAATTCAAACTTGGCTTATATGCTTTTGATTCTATCTTCAATGGCAAAGCAAGTAATGTTGATGCAACTCGTTTGAATAGCATTCATATGCCAACTAATGCTAAAAACTATTTCTCATCTAAAAAAGCAGCAAAAGATTACAAGATTGATTTCCAAGAAATCTTAGATATGGAAAAAGTTGCTTCAAAAGAAAAACTTTCTTCAGGCGAAAATATCAAAGATGGAGATGCTTTCTATTATCCTAGAAACATCTACTTCAATAGTTTATTCAACTCGCATCAAGTTTCATTAGTTACAACAAAAAACAAAATGGTTAATGGAGTTGAACAAAAAGCATTTAAGAATGCTGATGAGGTTCCTGCACTTGCTGGATTACTTGATGCTGATGAATATGCATTATGTACTACAGGCGCTAACCCACAACCAATCTTAGTTGTTCGTTCTGGTTCTGGTGATGGCGATTCAGGTTACCAAGGTATTTTCTTCATTGTTGCTGAAAAATCTGGTTTAATTGAATCTACAGATTCATTAACTAACTATTACGATTATACAAAAAAAGCTGAAGACTATGATAAAGACATTGGTACAACATATGTCAACTTCAATAGACAAGAAAACAAAGACTATCGTCAACGTGCTAGCAAAATTGAAACTGCTGTTAAAAATTACGATAGCTTAATTGACTCTTCAATCTTTACTTATTATTTAGAAAAAGGAAAAACAGAACTTAATCTTAAAATAAATGATGAGATTAAAGTTCAAGTTCCTAAATATGTTAATGGCGTACGTGATGGTTATGAATACTTAGCATTAGAAAACGCTATTAATCAATATCTCATTAATACTCGTTTATATAACGAATATACAAAACAAAATAGTATGGAAAAGACTTGGAACGAATTCGTTGATAGTTTACAAGTAATCGATCAAAATAGAGACAATCGTTTATTATCAATTGGATGTGCAAAAGCAATTAATGCTGCTACTTCTAAAGAAGAAATTGACAACTTAACTAAGGAAGGCGGTGCTTGCAGTGTTACGAAATAATAAAAAATTGCTCGTTGTTCTCGCTTCATCAATGCTTTTATTAGCAGGTTGCGATATCAAAGCAAAACCTTCATATAACAATGATTGGCTTATTAGTGGGGATACCATTGATAACAAAAACGCTACTGCATTAACAAATAACTTACGTACTCTTGTTTATGACAAGTTATTAGATGATGGTTCTATTAATTCTGAAGTATTAAATGAAACATTATACTTAATCGCCAAAAAAGAAATTGGTGATTACGATGCATTAGTAAAATCCACCAAAGAAGAAGATAAAGAATTAGTTCAAAAAATCAATGCTAGAATGGATAAAAAGTTATACTCTGCTATTTCTAGCGGTAGTTATGATTATCGTAATAAATTTAATGAAGAATTATTCGTTAAAACAATTCAACAATCATTGACTTATTCTATTAGTAATTCTTTCACTTCTTATCATAACGACTATGTCTTCTTAAATGATTCTTTAGATCACTTGTATGAAGGCGGAGTTAAAGAAGATGGAACTGCCTATACTCCTGATGACAATGTACCAAATGTTGGAAAATATGTATTATCTAACTCTTATGCACAATATAAAGAAGATACATATTTACCAGAAGTATATCGTGAATTATTAGTTGAAAAGTATATCAAAGATAAAGAAGCTGATTCACTTGGTCGTGCTGCTGGACGTAAAATTAATTATGTTGCTATCAGTGAAAGTGAAACTCACCCAGAAGCCGCTGCTAACTTAGTACATGCTTTCGTGGAAAAATATCTTGATGATAGCACTGCTACTGCAGATTTATCAATATTAGAAAAAGCTTGGAAAGGTATTGATCTTCCAACTGATGAAAGTGATCCTATTAATGTTTTATTAAAAGAAGCAGGATTTGAAAAAGTCACTTCTGCAGATGGAAATATTGGAACTTATTATGTTGAAACATTATTTGGTGATGTTGCTACAAACTATAGCAAAATCAATAAAGTAGAAGCGTTATCTGATGCTACTCAAGAAGCTGCTTTCACAGGTTCAGGCGCATACGCAAAAGAAACCGGTTTAGAAATGGAAAAGAATTCTTTAAGAAAGAAATCTTTAAATGAAGATGGTTGGTATGTTAAAACTAACGATTCAACTTCTCTTCCTTCTACAATTACAAGTCGCTTATTTGATATCGCTATTGCTAATAATACTTATAGTAATTTAAATGGCTATCAAGAAGAACAAATTGTTGCTAAAAATGAAAATAATAAATATGTTAAATATGTTAATGGTGTTTATTATTTAAAACCATCATCAGTGGAACATGGTGTTGAAGGAAATATGGATTGTGTAATTTATGATAAAGGTACTTCTACATATTACATTATTCAAATTGAAGAAGCTGTCAACTCATCAAAATTAAGAACTGGCGCAAGCAGTGAAGCAAACCAATACACTGAAGCTATGCGTGAAGAAGTTGTTGATGAAATGACAACTAAATATGCAAGTCGTGATACTTATAAAGAAAAAGCTTTAGTTAATTACTTAAAAGAAGCTAATATCTTATTCCACGATACTGATGTTTATAAATATTTCAAAAAAACTTATCCTGATGTATGGGATAAAGACGCTGACAAATAAAAATTAAAGGAGACTTGTTTGGTCTCCTTTTCTTCTAGGAGGAATTAAATATGGATGAATGTATTTTTTGTAAAATAATTAAAGGAGAAATTCCTTGCGTTAAAGTTTATGAAGATGATGATGTCTTAGCGTTTCTTGATATATCGCAAACTACTAAAGGTCATACACTTGTAGTTCCAAAAGAACACTATGACACATTTCTTTCAACGCCAAAAGAGATAATGAGCAAAGTCATGAATGTTGCCCAAACTATTGGCCAATCAATCATTAGAAATTTACACGCTAAAGGAGTAAACGTTCTAACTAATTGCTATCCCGCTGCGGGTCAAACAGTTATGCATTTCCACGTTCATGTTATACCAAGATATGCAAATAGTGATGGACTTGTTATTGAATTCAAAGAAAACAAATTACTTGAACAAATGTCATTACCAAGCATCGCTAATTCAATCAAAGAAGATTTAAAATAATCTATAAAAAAATTCAGTTCGATGAACTGAGTTTTTTTTATGATTAATTTGTTATTTTTTTGTTTTAGGACGGTAGAAACTTCTATTTTCAAGTGGAAATATTCTAGTAGTAAACGTTCCTTCTTCGACATTATTCAATTCTTTATCCAACATATTAAGTTTTGCATCAATATTATCAGCAATACTTAAAATTAATGCTTCTTTTGTCATTGGTAATACTGGTGAACCAAATTCATGTTGTCCGTGATGGGAAAGAATCATATGTTCTAATAAAAGTGGTATTTCCCCTTCAATATTTAATTTATCCGCCATTTCTTTAATTTCGGCATTCATAATGGAAATATGTCCTAATAATCGTCCTTCTATAGTATATTCGGCAATGATAGGTCCAGATAGTTCTTTGATTTTACCTAAATCATGAAGCAACGCTCCTGCAATTAAAATATCTTTGTCGACTGGTAAAATTCCTGGTACATCATCATAAGTGCTAGCAATAGCTAAACATAATTTGGCGCAATATACAGAATGTTGTAACAACCCCGAACAATACTCGTGATGATTTCTCGTGGCTGCAGGATGTTCTAGAAAACTTTTATAATACTTATTAATTAAAGCATCCACTAATCTACGAATATCTTTATTCTTAATCATATTTTGATATGTTTTAAATTCATTAATTAATATATCTTGTGATATTGGAGATGATGCCACATAATCTTGTAGATCAATTTCTTCGTTATTAACATCATTTTCACTTAAAATTTTCACTTGTAATTTTCCATTATGAGAAATTACCATACCCTTGATATGAACTATTTTACGAACTTTATAAAACTCAATATCCGCCTCACTAGCAGACCATTTTTTAGCTTCAATATTTCCTGTTGCATCTTGTAATGTAATATTTAAATAAGGCGCTCCGGTACCAGTAACTCCTTGAGTAACATTACTTATTAGATAAATGCCATCAATTTCTTTATTTTCAAGTAAGTAAGAAAGCATCTTTAAAAAGTGTGATTTACCACTTCCAAAGAAACCATCACTTATTATATAATAACTGTATCCTTTTTTATATAGATAAGATATTATTCTTTTATTTCGTTCATTTTTATCTATTACTTTAGCGTATTTTCTTTTAGCTTTTAATAAATCGTTTTTTAAAAGTTCTCGTTCTTTATTTTCATCTTTTTCTTCGACATTAGATAAAGCATTTTGAACAATTTCTTTATTAAATCCTAATGCTATTAATTTATCATAAATGTGTTGTAATTTACTTTGATAATTATAATTTACATATTTCTTTTCTAATTTAGGAATTTGTCTTTTTATAATTTCTAGTTCTTCTTCATCACTATAATTTATATTCATTAATCTTTGGTCATTAATACCTTTACTAATTAAAACTGATTTAATTTTATTTGGTCCAAAACCTTTTTCTTTAGCATTACTAACATATTCTTCTACATATTGATCATCATCAATATAATGAAGTGCTAGTAACTTAGCAATAACTTGATCCACTACTGCAGGCGAGCATTTTTTTTGAAGCAATTTACGCTTAATTTCGTTTTTAGTATATGTTCCACGCCCAAGCATTGCATATGCTTTTTTCAAAGTATTCTGCATATTAGCGTTTTTCTTAATTTCTTTTATTATCGACTCATTTAATTCTTTATCTTTAAATAAATAAAAATCTAAAATAATATCATCACAAATCTCTATTTCTTGATCATCCGATAATATTAAAAATACACCTTTTTTTGTTCTTTTGATTTCTTTAATCGTTATATTACCAGTATTTTCTAATGGCACGAGTATATACCTCCATAATATTATCGTAAAACTTATCTAACGAATATTGATTACAAATATTCATCGCATTAATTAAAATCTTTTCTTTTTGTTTATTATCTAGTTTCATTATTTTCTTTATTTGTTTAGCAAAATCAAGTTCATCACTGAAATAAAAACCAGTTTCATTATCAGTAACTACATCAACCAAATTTTCATCAAATCGTGCAAGTATTGGAATACTTGAAGCCATCGCCTCCATAAATGTTAACCCTTGTGTTTCTGTTATTGAAGCTGAGACAAACAAATTAGCAAGATGATAATATAATGGAACTTCGTTAGCCATTACGGAACCTACAAATATCACATATTTATCTAATTTTATATCATGTACCAATTCTTTAAGTTCATTTAATTCAGGTCCACCACCAACAATCAGAAATTTTACTTTGATATTTTTTTCATCAATAAGATGTTTAAAACCTTTAATACATATATCAATGGATTTTTCTTTAGCCACTCGACCAAGTGATAAAACCACATAATTATCATCTAAATTATATTGTTTACGTAAATCATTTAATTTTTCATTATCAATATTTTCTTTTTTATATTTTGAAAAATCAATTCCTGTTGGAACTATATTTATGTAAGAATCAACACCATAATCACGCATTATATCTTTTGTTTTTATACTTGGTGATATGAATTCCGTGGTATTTTCCGCTAGATTACGAGAAAGATAACGTACGATTTTTTTAGCAAAATGGTCAAAAAAGCCATTACCTTTAGTAACATAATAAGTATAATCTTCATACATTGTATGGTAAGTATACACTAATGGTATTTTGCTTTTTTTAGCCGCTATACGACCTAATAAACCAATACTTGCTTCTGTCTGAACATGAATTAAATCTAAATTCATATTACTTATTATTTTCATGGCTTTAGAATTATAAATATTAGCAATACGATAAGAATATAATTTTTTTAGTTCTAATCCTGGTATACGTAATGTTCTATTACTATAACTTAATTTTTTAGAATAAGGATTTGTGCAAATAACAAAAACATTATGCCCATGACTATTTAGGGCATTAGCAAGATTATAAGAAGATGTTGCTACTCCATTTATCTCTGGAGGAAATGTGTCTGTAAATATGCCAATATTCATATATTTGCTCCTTATTTTTTTCTTTCGCTAATACTATGTTTTTATAATTAAATATATCAAATAATAAAGATTATTTAAACAACTATTTTATATAATATCCGCCTTTTTTTCTTGACCCTTTCAATTCGACATAATCTCTAATCTCTCTTTTAATAAGGTTTCTAATTTTATCAATAGATAAATTATCAAATGAATGAGATAATTCTTTATATATGTTTGAAACCTTAGTTCCCGGATTTTCTTTAATAAATTCCAAAATTGAGAGTCCCAAATCACTAATCGCATCATTTATTTGGTCATTTATTTGGTCACTATAATTCAAATTAGGCAAATATACCATAAAAAAATTTTCACTATCAAAGAATTCGGGTTTCTTGTTAAATTTTGAATAAGCATCTAATGTCTTTGGAATACCTGTCCCAAAGTTTTCAATAAACCCTAGTTTATCAAGTAAATGCACTAATCTTGTATTACGATAAGTTTGCACTCCTTTAAGCATATCATATAAACATGTTTTATATAACCCACCTAGACTTGTTATTTTAACTTTATCTTTATAAATGTCTGATCGAATAATAGTAATAACAAAAGGCATTTAAAAAAGCTACAATCTCATTTTTAATTTCATCAATCAATTCTCTTTTAAGTTCAACAAATAAAGATTCTTTATACATATAACAATAACTCCCTATTATTATATAGTACAATAACTAACATTTATCGTTTATTTTAGTTGATCTAAGATAACTTTTACACCAAGTTCATCATTTGTTTTAGTAATAATATTTGCTTTCTTTTTAGTTTCTTCCCTTGCATTACCCATAGCAACATTATTTGAGCATTCTTTATACATACTTTCATCCATGATACCATCACCAAACGCAATAAGGTTTTGCGATTTTAAATTATATTGCTTTTTAAGAAATTTAATCGCGTTACCTTTAGTCACCTTTTTAGCGGATATTTCGATAAATGTCGGTTTACTACGCATTACTAATACTTCTTTATATTTATTTTTAAGTATTGGATATAATTTATCAATATTTTCTTTTGAAGAAATAAGCATTACTTTAATAACATTATCAATTAAAGAATCATCTTTAATAATTGTCGATTTAAAGTTTACAAGTCCTTCTTCAATAAGTGTTAATTCATTACGATTATTTACATACCATTCAAATCCTGCAAAAATGCTTAAAGATAAATTTTGATTTTTATATTCATTAAAAATTTCTTTTGCAATATAAGTAGGCATCGCTTGAATATTTATTATTTTTTTGTTTCTAGTTGCAATTAAAGCACCATTACAACATATTATTGGTGTGTTAAGTTCTAAATTATCATATATTTCGCACATACAAGCAAAATGACGACCACTGATAAGATAGAACGAGTATTTATCCTTAATACACTTAACTGCGCTTATAGTGTCTTTATTTAGCTTAGAATTGCTATCAATTAGTGTCCCATCAATATCGCAAAATATTGTTGTTACTTTTGATAAATTTGCTTTCTTTTTAAATGGTTTTACTAAAAATCTTATAATAAAAAACATAATAGGTAATGAACATATAGGAGACAAAACATAAGAAACACTAGAATTAACGTGAAGCACTACTTCAAATAACCAGATAAATAACTCTTGGCAAATGAAATTAGGAATAGAACTTAAAGGATAAACCGCTAAGCGTCGCCACTCCCACTTAGTTTGAAATGATATTTTGGCTTGTAAAGTATATGCAACTGGTAATAAACAAACAAACACAATTAAATAAGGAATATCCATATTAGGATCTACAAGTCCTAAAGATGTTAAAAAATCAAAAGAAATTTTAGAATTCCAACCGCAAGCATCAAAAACTAATCGGAGTAAAATTGCGCTAACCATGCCCATAAGTGTATTAAGCCCGCCAGCAATTAAAAAGCGAAATGATTCTTTTTTGTATAAAGTCCAAAATAAATTTTCTAGTTTACCAAATATAGATTTTTCATTTTTAAAAATTTTATTAGCCATAATCATCACCTGCATAATATAATAGCACTTTTTAAGCATGAAAAAAAGACCACCGAAGTGGTCTATATAGTAAAATAATTAGAATTTTACAGATGGTGCTTCACGGCTTGCTTCATCAACTTTAAATAATTCTGCTTCTTTAAAACTAAATGAATTAGCAATGATATTTCCTGGGAATTTTTCACGTAAATTGTTATAACTTAGGACTACATCATTATAGAATTGACGTGTATAAGCAATCTTGTCTTCTGTATCTTTTAATGTCGATAGTAATTCACTAAAATGAGCATCAGCTTTTAATTCTGGATATTTTTCAATAGTGAATGTTACTAATTTATTTAATTGATTAGAAGCTTCTGCTGCTTTTTGAACAGATCCTTCGCTAGAAGCATCATTATATAATTTTCTAGCTTCAGCAAATTTTGTGAAAATTTCAGATTCGTGATTTGCATATCCTTTGACAGTTTCAACTAAATTAGGAATTAAATCAAATCTTCTTTTTAATTGAACATCTACTTGTGACCAAGAATTTTTTACTTTGTTACGTCCATCTACTAATTTGTTATACATTTTAATAGCCCAAGCAACAATAGCAATAATAATGATTACGATAAGGACAGCAATAGCAATACCAACAATTGCACCAACGC